>JAYTTG010000038.1:0-2717 GCA_043745175.1 Microbacteriaceae bacterium | reverse complement strand
CGCGCAAACCTGCGGGCGCGAGTGTCACCCATGGGCGCGGAGGCCACGGCAACACCCCATCTCGCGGCGAAGCGGGCGCGAGTGGCCGAGCCTAAGCGCCTAGCAACCCCCGGCGCTTGAGCAGCGGCTCGATCGCGGCATCCCGGCCGCGGAAGTCACGGTACGCCTCGAGTGGATCCTTCGACCCGCCCACGCCGAGCAGCCGGTTGCGGAAGCGGTCACCGTTCTCTCGCGTGAGGCCGCCGTTCTCGGTGAACCAGTCGACGGTGTCGGCATCCAGCACCTCGCTCCAGATGTAGGAGTAGTAGCCCGCGTCGTATCCGCCAGAGAATGTATGGGCGAAATAGGCGCTCGAATACCGCGTCGGCACGGCCGGATTATCCAGTCCAACCGCCGCGAGAGCCTCGGCTTCGAACTCGGCCATGTCGTCCACGGTGTCATCGGCCGAGAGTCGATGCCAGGCCTGGTCGAGCATCGCAGCGGCGAGATACTCGCTGGTCTTGAAGCCCTCATTGAAAGCGGATGAGGCCTGGATCTTCTTCACGAAGGCCGCGGGCATCGGCTCACCGGTCTGGTAGTGCACGGCGTAATTCGCGAGAATCTCCGGCCAGAGCATCCACATTTCGTTCACCTGGCTCGGAAACTCCACGAAGTCGCGGAACACGTTGGTTCCGGCGAACTTCGGGTAGGTGACGCGTGCGAACAGTCCATGCAGGGCGTGCCCGAACTCGTGGAAGAAGGTGTTCACCTCATCGTAGGTAAGCAGGGTGGGTTCGCCCGCGGCCGGTTTCGGCACATTGAGGTTGTTCACGACGGTCACGGGCTGGTCGAGCAGCGAGTTCTGCGAGATGAGGGGGTTCATCCACGCCCCGCCGCGCTTCGAGTCGCGAGTGTAGAGGTCGAGCAGGTAGAGACCCACCGGGGAGCCGTCGTCGTTGCGCACCTCGAAGACGCGGGTATCCGGATGGTACGCCTGAAGGTCTTCCCGCTCGGCGAAAGTGACCCCATAGACCTGAGTCGCGGCGAAAAACACGCCGTCCTGCAGAACCCGTTCCGCCTCGAAGTACGGACGCATCTGCGCAGTATCGACGTCGTACTTGGCGACGCGCACTCTCTCGCTGTGGAACGCCCAGTCGGAGGCGGTGATCGGCGCACCGTCAGCGACCTGCCGTTGCAGGTCATCCTGCTCGCTTCGTGCGTTGCGCGCCGCCACCGGGGCGAGCCGGCCGAGCATCGCGGCTACCGCTTCGGGAGTCTTCGCCGTCTCGTCGGCGGTCACGTACGCCGCGTGATTGCTGAAGCCGAGAAGACGCGCTCGCTGCGCGCGAAGATGAGTTATCTCGAGCACCAGCTCGCGATTGTCATTGGCTCCTCCGTGGCTGCCGCGGGCGCGCGAGGCATCCATGATCCGGGCGCGCACGGCGGGATTCGTGAGGGCGTCGAGGTACGGATGACCGGTCGGCAGCACCAGGGTCACGAGATACTTGCCCGCGAGACCGCGATCTTTTGCGGCTTCCGCGGTGGCGGAGATCTCACCGGCTTCGAGACCAGCGAGGTCGGCGACATCGTCGATCACGACGGCCAATTCGTTGGTATCGGTGAGGAGGTTTTTCTCGAAACGGGTGGTGAGGGTGGAAAGCTTCTGGTTATATTCGCGAAGCTTCGTCTTCTGGACCTCGTCCAGTCCGGCACCGGCGAGTGTGAATTCCGAGTAATAGCGCTCGACCAGATAGCGGGATTCGGCATCGAGGTCGAGTTCGGCGAGTCGGCCATGAATGGTCGTGATGCGCTCGTAGAGCTTGGCATCGAGCTTGATCGCGTCGGAGTGCGCTGCTAAGAGGGGAGCAATCTCTTCTTCGAGTTCGTTGGTGAAGTCGGTGCTGTCCGCGGAACTCTTGTTGAAGAACACAGCGGCTACCCGCTCAAGGGTCTGGCCGGACTTTTCTAGCGCGATCAGAGTGTTCTCGAAGGTGGGCACGGCACTCCCGCCGGTGATCTGGGCGATCTCCGCGAGCTGCTCCGCGAAACCGTGGTCGAAAGCGGGGCGATAGTGGTCATTCGTAATGTCCGCGAATGGCGGGAGGCCGTAGGGGAGTGGACTTGGGGTGAAAAAGGGATTCTGTTCAACCATTCCTTCAGCCTAAGGCGCTGCCGTGCGCGCAACCCCCGGCGCCGCAGTGCGCGCTGTCAGACCGCTGGCCAGCTGCATCAGCGTCAGTCAGCTGGCGCCACGATGAAGACTCAGCCACCCGCAAAGCGGATGACCGTGCCTCGTCGAGTTCGACGAGCGGGCTGCCTCAAAGCCGGGTGAGCATCCGCTGCGGGAGGCCAGTGTCGATCCCACAGAGCTCAGCGTCGGCGTATTTCAGCGCAGCGAGGACGCACTGTGGGGGCGAGCGGACGCCGTCGCGCCCAATGCCCAGCTTGTTCCGCTCCGCCTGAGCGGTTCTCTTGTGGTCTCGGAGTGACCTGCAGCGTACCGTCGTGGGTCTGCGACCAGACATCCTCGGTTGGCACGTGATGAACGGCGCAAACCCGCGCGGCATCACCTCGAGTGCCGGGCCAAGCGCGGTGGCGGCTGTGGCCTGGCTGTGCGACGAACCGCTCGAATGGACCCGTTGCCTCACGAGCTCGAGACGGTCGTCGCGGAAGGTGCAGAAGAAATTCGCGGCAACCTCGCGCGCATTGGCCACATCGTTCGAGGTGAAAACTGTTAC
>JAYTTG010000037.1:0-2729 GCA_043745175.1 Microbacteriaceae bacterium | reverse complement strand
GCACTCCCTTGGCCACGGCGCGCACCTTGCCATGCTGGCGCGTAAGCATGGTGACGATGCGGTCGGCCTCACCCAGTTTGTGGGTGCGCAGCACGACTGCTTCGTCACGATAGAGGGGCATCTGGCAATTATCGTCGTCGCGGCTGGGGAGACCCGCGTGCCGTGCCGTGGTACCAATGACTGTGGACGCCAGCCCGTTGATCATCCCCCTCTGGGCCGATCTGCTCGCCATCGCGGTCGGCGGAGTGCAGGGTGCCATGTTCGCGGCACAGTTCCGCGATCGCCGACTCGACCTGCTCGGCGTCGCGCTCATCGGCATCGCGGCCGGAACCGGCGGCGGGCTCTTCCGTGACCTGCTCCTCAACCAGGTACCGGTGGCGCTGCAACTGAACTGGTACCTCATCGTCGCCGTCGCCGCCGCCCTGCTCGGCATGTTCCTCGAGCGACTGTTCCAACGTCTCGGCCCGATCATCACCGGTCTCGACGCCCTTACCATCGGACTGTTCTGCGCCATCGGCACGACCAAAGCACTCACCCTCGGTCTCCCGCAGATCCCCTCCATCTTCGTCGGTGTGCTCTCCGCCGTGGGAGGCTCGATCCTGCGCGACCTGCTCCTCAACCTGCCGATCGCGCTGATGCACGTCGGATCGCTCTACGCGATCGCCGCCGTTGCGGGCGCCGGTACACTGGTGGCAATTGTCGCCCTTGGCGTGCCGATGTTCGTCGCTGCGGTCGTCTGCGTCGTGGTCACGTTCGGGGTGCGGGTGCTCGCCGTGCTCTTCAAATGGAGCCTGCCGGAGCAGCGACGGCTGGAGCGGATGCCGAGATGGCGACGACGCTCCGCTCGCCGCTGAAGGCGACGAGCGCACGATCGATGAGCCGGCTGAGCAGCTCCGTATAGCCCACGCCGACTGCCTGCCACATGCGTGGATACTGGCTAAACGCGGTCAGTCCCGGCAGCGTGTTGACCTCGTTGATCGTGATGATGCCGTCCGACCCGAGGAAGAAATCCACGCGGGCGAGTCCCTCGCAGTCGAGGGTGCGGAAGGCCAGCATCGCGAGTTCCCTGAGCCGCTCGGTTGCAGCGTCCGGAATCTGAGCTGGCACTTCGAGGGTAGCCCCTCCCCCGTCCGTGTACTTGGCGGTGTAGTCGAAGAAGGCCGTCGGGTTCTCGGTGACGACGCGTAACGGTGCGCCGACGGCCAGGGTGCCGTCGAGCTGCTGGAGCACTCCGAGAGCCACTTCATCGCCAACGATTGTGGTCTGGATCAGAGCGGTCGAATCATGTTCCAGCGCGAGAGCGACAGCGGCGGCCAGTGACTCGGCGGACTCGACGCGGCTGGCTCCAACGCTCGACCCCGAGCGGTTCGGCTTGACGAAGACAGGGTACCCCAGCGCATCCGCGAGCGAGACCGCGTCGGCCACTGTGGTTGTCGTCACCGCAGAGGTTGGGATGGTCTGGATGCCGGCCAGCTCGAGCAATCGCTGGGCGAGGAGTTTGTCCATCGCGAGTGCACTCGAGAGAACTCCGCAGCCCACATAGGGGATGTGGGCGAGCTCGAGGAGGCCCTGCACCGTGCCGTCCTCACCAAACCGCCCGTGCAAAGCGGGGAAGACGATATCGACCTGGTCAAGATCAGGAAAACGGGCGCCGTCGGTGGCATCGGCGAGAGCATCCACGGATTCGAGGCGATGCCAGCCGCCCACGCGGTCGATGCCAATGAGCACCGGTACGAATCGCAGCGGATCAAGATGGGATGCCACGCTACGCGCGGAATTACACGACACCTCGTGCTCGTTGTTCGCCCCGCCGAAGATGATGCCAATGCGCTTCACAAGAGAGTCCTTTTCTCTGATTGGTATGGCGCCGGTCCATGCGGCCGCCGAGGCCGGTGAGTATCCCGTGGGCGATCGTACCGGTTACCGCGGCCCATTCCTGCGAATCCGGCTCAAGGGCGTGGGCGCGGCGAGCGGGATGGGGCCGCGGGTGAAGAGCGGACACTCCAACGGCGTCACCGCACCAGAATACCGAGGGGCGCCCGCTGCCCATTACGTGCCAGGGCGAGACACACTGTGCTTCTCGAGGAAAATTCTGGTCACCGGAGGCACCGAGGCCTCGCACGCCCGACGGTGGCTTAGTCCTCCACTTGATATACCCACGTGCAGGGTCCACCGTTCGACCGGGGTGCGTTCAATGAGCACTTCGCCGCGCGTTACCCTCAGGTTCGATCCCAGAGCTCGAGGTAATACTGCTGTCGTCCGGGGTCCGGTTCCACCCCGTAGGCCTCGAGGAACAACCGCTCCCAGCCCCGACCGTAGTTGAGGACCGTGTTGCGGGAAGCGACGGCGATGTCCGCCCACCTGTCCGCCACTCCGAGTCGCTGCAGGTCGACATGGGCGACAGCGATTCCTTCGTCGGAGAGCAGCGTATTGGGAGCGCACGGGTCGCCATGAGCGACCACCAGCCGGTCGACCGACGGGGATGACGCGAGGCCAGCGACCCCGGAACGGCCCTCGATCCGCGTGCCAGGAGACCAGTCGAACGGGCAGTCCGCTACCGGGAGGGCATCGTGCCAGTGACGCAGGCCGATCGCGAGCGCACGCACCGCGCCGGCGGGATCGGCAATCCAGCGAGCAGCGACCGCGTTCGCTGCCTCGATTGCCCGCGTCACCAACAACTCGCCGCCAGGGGCTTCCTGGTAGTCGAGTACCACCGGCACCGGGGTGTA
>JAYTTG010000036.1:0-2735 GCA_043745175.1 Microbacteriaceae bacterium | reverse complement strand
TGCCGCAGCAGGTCGGCGAACCCGAGCCAGTAGTGACTGAATAACCAGGGATGCAACCAGTCGAGCTGCGGCAGCGAATCGAGCACCTGGGAGACGACCGAAAGCACGATCGTGGTGGCCATCGCCCCTACCGGCACGTCGGTCATCGTAGAGATGAACAGGCCGATTGCCGAGAGTCCAAGGAGGGAGACCGTGATGTACGCGGCGATCAGCAGCGACCGCACGATCGAGTCGCCCACCGCAATGCTGTCTCCCGACAGCAGAGTTACCGGGCCGATGGGGAAGAGGGCGGCGCCGATCAGTGCACCGGCGATCGCGACCGCGAGCGTCGCCGCAACGCAGAAGACAGCGCTGGCGAGGTACTTCACGATGAGGAGTCGCGTGCGCCCCGCCGGGGCGATCAGCAGATAACGGAGGGTGCCAGCGCTCGCCTCACCGGCGATCGTGTCGCCGGCCACTACCCCGACTGTCAGGGGCAGAAACAGGGGCACCGAGACAAGCAATCCCACGAAGCTTACAAATAAGCCGTTCTGGCTCACCTGGTCGAGGAAAGCGGGTCCACGCCCCGAGGGTGGTCGTGACGATGTCAGCCGCACTGCCAGCGCGATCAGCACGGGAATCAGGGCAAGAGACGCGAGCATGGCCCATGTGCGACGGCGGCGGAAGAGCACCGAGATTTCGGATGCCAGCAGTGGCAGTCCGAGCGCTGGTCGGGAGCGAAACGCGGCGTCGGGCAGCACCGACACATCACTGCGCGACATCGAAGCCCTCCCCGGTGAGGTCGACGAACCGCTGTTCGAGACTGGGGCGCTCGACAGTGAAGGAGCAAACTCGCACTTGTGCCTCGACGAGGGCGGCGACCACGGTGGCAGGGTCCGGCTCGAGCGGACCGAACGAGGCGAGCAGCGCGGTGCCGTCTAGCCCGGGCCCGGCCACCGTCATCCCGAACCGGGTGAAAACGGCGCTCGCGGCATTTCGGTCCGGACTCTCCAGCCTCACGCGCGCTCCCCCAACCCCGCGGAGCTCGGATAGCGTCCCCTGCGCCACGAGACGGCCGACACTCATCACTGCGGCATCCGTGCAGATCTGCTCAATTTCTGCCAGGAGGTGACTTGAGACGAATATTGTCGTGCCCTCGCTAGCGAGCAACCGGATCAAGGTACGCACCTCGCGTGTACCCTGCGGGTCGAGACCATTCGTCGGTTCGTCGAGTACGAGCAGGCGGCGGGGTATGAGCAGTGCGTTCGCTATTCCGAGCCGTTGCTTCATGCCGAGCGAGTAGGCCTTCACTTTTTTCCCCGCGGCGTGAGACAGCCCCACGCGTTCAAGCGCGGTCTGCACGCGGGCGCGGCGGGTTACCGATGTCGCATGGCCATCGGCAGCATCGAGGCGGGAGAGATTTGCGGCCCCCGACAGATAGGGATAAAACCCGGGGCCTTCGACGAGCGCGCCCACCTCGGGCAGAACGGCGGCGAGGTCGTCAGGCATGCGTCGGCCGAGTACCTCGATTTCGCCGCTGGTTGCCGACGCGAGGCCGAGTAACAGCCGAATCGTCGTTGTTTTGCCGGAACCGTTGGGCCCGAGGAATCCGAAAACTGCCCCGGAGGGCACCCGTAGATCCACGCCGTTAACGGCTAGTTGCGAACCGAACCGCTTGGTAAGACCCTCGGTTCGGATCGCGAATTCGCTTACCAGCGCGGTCACTTCGCTGTGGCAGCCGCCTGGAGATTCGCCACCGGCACCGAACCGGCGAATACACGCCCGTCATCCGTCAACAACACGTTGACGAGGCTCGTGGAGAAGACGTGTCCCCCGGTCACGCTCGTGGTGACCTTGCCGAACAGCGGCGAGGATGACACGGAGAGGCCCTTCGTGCCAGCAACGCCCGTGCCGACGGGAATGGCGACTATGGCACCCCATCCGGTGCCCAAGATGGTCGGCTTCTCGGCTGGTGAGTGTGGGGCCGTGGGCCGACTGGAGTCGGACTTCGGCGCCTTCTCAGTAACTTTCGCTCCGGCGGGCGGAGTGAACACGAACAGGCTCGCGTCCGGCTTGCCAAGGTCGAGCTCCGAGAAGCCGACGCTGAACGCTGGCGTCTTTTGCGAACGAGCGAAGAGTTCGACGGAGAGGGGAAGCCCGGTTTCGGAGTCCACCGCGATCGAGACGGATCCGATCAGCGTTTCCGATGCCTTCGGGGTCAGGACCAGGTTGTAGGCGGTGCGCCTCGCGACCCGGAGGTCGCTACCGAGCGACACGATGGTGGTCGAGTCAACAGACTTCAACAGTGTGGCCGCGAGCTGGTCGGGTGTGGGGATGCTTTCCTCGGGCTCCGAAGTCCCCCCCGCGCGCGCGCCGAGCGTCGAGTGCACGGCAGTCTTCTTCTTCGAGTCGAACAGCCACACATCGGAGCCATTGCGAACTAAATCTCGCTCGGCCATGCGGTCGAGCACCTGGACCCGCTGTTTCGCCGGACCGTCAACGAAGACCCGGGCGGTGTGCGAGCCGGTGAGCAAATCGAGCGCGGAACCCGCCGAGGCATCGGCCCCGGTGGTGGGAAGCTCGGGCAGTCCGAGGCTGGAGTTTTGCGACAGGGTGCCCGATAACGCGGTTACTTTCTCTCCTGCTATCAGCGCTAATACCTGGGCCGGCGTCTTGGTCGGGAGGTTGACGGCGGCGTTCGCCGTCAAGGGAACCGCGACCGCAACCGATGCGATCAGAACCGGCACCACAACGGC
>JAYTTG010000035.1:0-2747 GCA_043745175.1 Microbacteriaceae bacterium | reverse complement strand
GCCTACGGGCTGCGCACCGGCCTCTTCTCCAGCCCGCATCTCGTGCGGGTGAATGAACGCATCCTCATCGATGGAGAGCCGATCACGAACGAGGCGTTCGTCGCCAACTACCGCGACATCAAGCCGTACCTCGACATGGTGGATGCCGAACTCCGTGCGGCGGGCGACGCCCCTCTGGCCTTCTTCGAAGCCTTCACCGCTCTCGCCTACGCGAGCTTCGCCGACGCCCCGGTGGATGTCGCGGTAATCGAGGTCGGTCTCGGTGGCGAATGGGACTCCACGAATGTGGGCGATGGCCAGGTAGCGGTGTTCACCCCGATCTCGCTCGACCACACCGCGCGCCTCGGCAATACCGTCGCGCTCATCGCTGCCACCAAGGCCGGCATCATCAAGCCCGCTGCGGCGGTCGTGACCGCGACCCAGCCAGTGACCGCCCTCGCCGAACTCGAGCGCGCCAGCGATCTGATGGAAGCGAGCCTCGCGGTGCAGGGCACCGCCTTCGAGTTGCTCTCAAACACCGTCGCGGTGGGTGGCCAGGTCATCTCGGTGCGCGGACTCGCCGGAACCTATAACGACCTCTTCCTCCCCCTCTTCGGCGATCACCAGGCGCAGAACGCGATGGTGGCGATCGCCGCCGTCGAATCGTTCCTCGGGGGAGGGAAGCAGATGCTGGTGGGGGACGTGCTGACCGAGGGCATCACGACGGTGACCTCACCCGGGCGCCTGCAGGTCATCGGTATCGAGCCAACGGTGATCCTTGATGCCGCGCACAATCCCGATGGAGCCCGGTCGCTCGCGGCGGCTCTCGGCAGCTACTTCACCTTCGACGAGGTCGCCATCGTGCTCGGCGTACTCGAAGACAAGGATGCCCGCGGCATCGTTGCGGCCCTGGCGCCGGTGGCCGAGGTCGTGCTCGTCACCGCCTCGAGCTCAGAGCGCGCCATAGCCGTGGATGACCTCGCGGAGATCGTGCGCGAGGTTGCTCCCGATGTCTCCGTGGACGACTACGACACGCCAAGCGAAGCGATCGCGGCCGCGCGGGCCTGGGCAGCGAAAGCACCCCGCCGCGGAGTCGTCATCACCGGTTCAATCACCCTCATCGGCGACGCCCTGGTGCTCGCGGCGGCAGAGGGGTGGAAGCGGTGACCGAGGCGGATGGCACGCGCAGCCGTCGCACGCGGGTACGGCGTGTGCGCTCGGCCAGCGAATCGCTGCTCTCGATTGCCCTGCTGCTTGAGGCCGTGCTTGTCTTCTTCGTGGTGATGGTGGCCTACGGCCTCAAGGTGCTCCCGCCCGGAGCGGTGTTCGGCGGGGGCGCTCTGCTTGTCGCGCTGCTGCTCGTCGCCGGTCGACTCGCCGGGCGTCCGATGGGTGTCTCACTGGGCTGGGTGCTTCAGGCCGCGCTTATCGCCATCGGCATCCTGCTTCCCCTGATGTACTTCATCGGCGCGATCTTCGCCGTCATTTGGATTTACTGCTTCATCACCGGTCGGCGTCTCGACCGCCAGAAGGCGGCATACCTGCGCGACAATCCCAGATTCCCCACCGATCAGCCCGCGTCACCCAACAATTAGGAGTCCGATGAGCACCGAAGAAACACTCGTCCTGGTCAAGCCGGACGGCGTGTCCCGTAATCTCACCGGTGAAATCCTGCGCCGAATCGAAGCGAAGGGGTACCAGCTCGTCGACCTGAAGCTTATGCAGGCGAGTCGCGAATTGCTCGCAAAACACTACGAGGAGCACTTCGGCAAGCCGTTTTACGAGCCCCTTGTCGAGTTCATGGAGAGCGGGGCGATTGTGGCCTTTCGGGTGACCGGTGAACGTGTGATCGAGGGATTCCGTTCCCTCGCCGGCACCACCGATCCGACCACTGCGGCACCCGGCACCATTCGCGGCGACCTCGGCCGCGACTGGGGGCTGCGCGTGCAGCAAAATCTCGTGCACGGGTCCGACTCGCCCGAGTCCGCCGCGCGAGAACTCGCCCTCTGGTTCGACTGATCCCGGACGTCCGCCGCTCGCGAACTCACGGGAACAGGCAGGACTTTCTGGCGTGCTACGGGGTCGTTGATCCTACGAGGCCGGTGGCCTGGCCCACGAAAGTCGGGAAGTCGGTCGAGTTGTTCCAGCGCTTGCCATTGACAAACACTGTCGGAGTGCCGAAAGAGCCCGAGTCCGGACTGACGAGGGATTTGTCGGTGGTCGTCGCGCGGGACACGTTCGCGACCCAGCTCTTGTAGGTCTCGTTATCGATACAGGAGTTGATTTTCGTATCTGTGATCCCGGCATCCGCGAGCAGCTTCTTCATGGCTGAGTTCGAGAGGCCGGTGGAGCCTTCCGCGGGCTGATTGGAATAGAAGGCGGTCTGGGCGTCGAGGAATTTGGCCGGATCGTAATTTGCGACACACGCGGCGACGTTGGCCGCCCGACTCGAATAGCGACTTCCGGCATAGTTCTGGTCGAGGATGGCGATCGTGTGCACCTCGAGTGTCGCCCCTCCACTCGCGACAAGGCGGGAAATATTACTCGCATAAGACGCCTCGAAGCTCTTGCAGGCGGGGCAGGCCCAGTCGACGTAGGTGACGATGTGTGCCACCTTGGCGGCGGCGTCGACCTTCGTCGGGGTCAGTGTGCCGCTGGCCGGTGCCGCCGTCGTCCTCGTGGGGGTGACCGCCCCGGACTTTCCGGTAAACAGGATGCCTGCGCTGGCCATGTTGCGGGGTCCCGAGCCGCCGCCGGAGCCCCGGTTC
>JAYTTG010000034.1:0-2750 GCA_043745175.1 Microbacteriaceae bacterium | reverse complement strand
CTGGTGCGCTCGATCGAGTGCGACCCGTACTGGAGGTACTTTCATCCACCCTGACGCTCGTCGGTGATGCGCCCGGAGACGGTCAGGCGATGAAGACCGTGAACCAGCTCCTCTGCGGCGTACACATCGCCGCGGCCGCTGAGGCACTGGCCCTCGCCGACAGGCTGGGCCTCGATCCGGACAAGGCGCTGCGTGCTCTCGAAGCGGGTGCGGCGGGCTCATTCATGCTCTCCAATCGCGGTCCACGGATGCTGGAGGCCTATAACGGCGGCGACGCAGAGGTGCTGAGCCGCCTCGATATTTTCGTCAAGGATATGGGGATCGTCGGTAATGCGGTGCGCTCAGCCGGGCTGCCTTCCCCGCTCGCGGCGGCTGCCGAGCAGCTGTACCTAATCGCGCAGGCGCAGGGACTCGGCACGGCGGATGATTCAGCCGTGATACGTGTGCTCGCACCATCCCGCCGCACCGCCCGATAAGCCGGGGAGACCCTAAGCCTGTGAGAAATCGAAGGTTGCCGGATCCCCACTCGTGCGCAGGCCAGCTTCGAGGCCCGAAATCTGCTGGATCTCGTCGGGGCTGAGTTCGAAATCGAAGATGTCGATGTTCTCGCTGACGCGATGGGGCGTGACGGTCTTTGGAATCGCGATGAATCCTTGCTGTATATGCCAGCGCAGGATAGCCTGCGCCGGGGTCTTACCGTGTGCGGACGCAATGGTTCGAACCGCCGGGTCATCCACATCCTTCGCCCGGCCAAGGGGGCTGTAGGACTCGACGGAGATCCCACGCTCGAGCGAGTAGGCGGTGAGTGCCGACTGCTGGAAGCTCGGGTGGATCTCGAACTGGTTGACTGCCGGCACGATGGTGCCCTCTTCTCGGATACGTTCCAGGTGCGGCTCGAGGAAGTTGGAAACCCCGATCGCCCGGATAGCACCTTCAACATAGAGCTTCTCGAGCGCACGCCATGTGTCCACGTAGCGATCGTGAAGCGCATACGGCCAGTGGATCAGATAGAGGTCGACCACTTCGACTCCGAGCGCGCGACGGCTGGTTTCGAACGCGACCAGCCCGCTCTCGTATCCCTGGTCGGCATTGCGGAGTTTGGTCGTGATGAAGATCTCGTCGCGAGACAGCCCGCTGTTTCGAATGGCCTCGCCGACCCCGGCCTCATTGCCATAGGCGGCGGCGGTATCGATATGCCGGTAGCCGGCCGCTAGCGCCGCAAGGGTAGCCACGCGCACGTCATCGGGTGCGATCTGGTAGACACCGTAGCCGAGTTGAGGGATCTCTATTCCGTTGTTCAGCATAAGGGTGGGACTGGCGGGCACGGGTGCTCTTTTCGCTCGAGGAACAGTTTTCGAGGCCGGAGTTGACAAGTCGCGATGTATATTCAATGATAAGTCATCTGACGTCTAGCGTCATACCTCAAAGGAGAGATTATCGTGCCTCAGAAGATCGCGGTCCTGCACACCAGCTTCGTTTTCGTTTCGGTGGAGCCGGTCATCAACGATCTGATCGCCGAGCTCCTCCCGGGAGCGGAAGTGATGCACTTCGTCGATTCCGACGTGCTGGCGACGGTCGTACGGGAGCAGGGAATCTCTTCGAGCAGCGAGCAGCGAATGGTGCATCTCGCCCAGGCCGCCGAAGCAGCCGGAGCGGACATCATCTTCTCCGCATGCTCGTCCCTCGGCCCGGCGCTCGACGTCGCCGCCCGCAATGTGCGTACGCCGGTCGTCAAGATCGATGAAGCGATGGCGATCCTCGCGGCGAGCGAGGGCACTCGGATCGGTGTACTCGCGACCGTTCCCACCACGCTGGGCCCCACCTCCGACCTCATCCAGCTCAAGGCGAATGTGGTCGGCCGGGAGGTGCACATCGAACAGCGCCTCTGCGCCGGTGCGTTCGATGTGCTGATGTCCGGCGATCGCCCGCAGCATGACGCGATGGTCATCGAGCAGGCCGTGGATCTGGCGAAGAATGTTGACACGATCGTGCTCGCTCAGGCATCCATGGGTCGACTCGCTGAAACTCTTCGTGAGAAGACCGGCTTGCCTGTTTTGTCCAGCCCGCGCATGGGCGTCGAGTACCTGGCCGAACGAGTTGCGGAACTCGCCAAGTGACCCTGCCTGCCGAGACGGGCGCCCCCACTGAGATGTCGTCGTTGCGCACGCGCGCACCCGCTCCGCTGGTCATCGACGATGCCCGGCTCAAGATCCGCGAGGCAAACCTCGCGTCGGGTACCCGGGTGATCTTCCTTGACGACGATCCCACGGGCAGCCAGTCGGTGCAGGGAGTGCCGGTGCTCACCCGCTGGACCCCGGATGACCTGCGCTGGGCATTCGCGCAGCCGTCGAGTGGCTTCTTCATTCTCACCAACACGCGAGGGCTGAACGACTCAGAGGCAGCCTCGACCATGCGTGAGGTCGCGGCGGTGATCGACCGCGTCGCAGTGGATCTCGACGTGCGATACTCGCTCGTCACTCGCAGCGACTCGACCCTCCGCGGGCATTACCCCCTCGAAACCGACGTGCTGCTCGAGATGGGCGAGCAGGAAGGCCAGCCTTACGACGCTCTGCTAATCGCGCCGGCCTACATCGCCGCAGGTCGCGTCACCGCCTCGGACGTGCACTACGTGCAGGAGGGTCACGCCCTCGTTCCCGTCGGCCAGACCAGCTACGCCCGTGACGCGACTTTCGGTTTTCACAGCTCGGACATCCGCGAATATGTGGAGGAGAAGACCGACGGACGCATCG
>JAYTTG010000033.1:0-2761 GCA_043745175.1 Microbacteriaceae bacterium | reverse complement strand
CGATTGCTGGCACCTGGTACCAGAATGAGAACAGCCAGAGCCACGACTGGCCGGGGAAATTGCCGGTCTCGTTCATCATCCCCCACTGGTCGCCTGTGAGGTGCTGCGCTGTTGCGAGATCCGGGAAGTAGCTGCCGTCGCCGAGAAAGAGAATCGTGCGTGTGTAGTCGGTATTGAAGATCCCACCCTCACCCCGGATGGCGCCATCGAGTGCCCCGCGCTGCGCTTCGGCAAGAAGCCCGGCGGTCATCGCCGGCACTGGTCCATACGAGCCGGCCTTCGCCTTGGCGGGATCGCCCTTCGGCGCCTTCCCGATCGCGTCCGCGTAGGAGTTCGCCCAGCGTGCTTGCTGCGCGCCGTTCGCCGCGTCCCAGGTAGCCAGCGCAGGGATTTCGCTATGCAGTTTTCGCAGCGGAGTGGTGACGAAGTCAGTGGCCGTGTTGATGGGGATACGACGCCCCGACAGGCTCTGAAGGTCGATCGGGCCGAGTGTCTGCGTTGCATCCTGTGTCGTCGAATACGGTGGCCCGTACGCGGCGGTCTTCGAGGTCTTGCCGAGCTCAGTACTGGCCGTCGCCACGAAATCGAAGGGACTCGAATTCGCCCACGACTGCAGGTTGATGGTCGGTTCGTCGGGCGAGCCAGCCACGATCGCCACGCCGACAACGAGAACCCCGACGACAATTACGCCGACCGTGAGTTCCTTGAAGAGATCGTATTCGCGCTCCTTGCCCTTCCACTGGCGGCCTGCCAGTAGGGCTCTGCGCCGACTGGCGACAGGCCCGCCCTGAGCGGGTGCGGACGGCGAGATGGTAGGCCGGTCCTCAATTGTTCGAGACATGGGTTTCCTCCTGGTCGATCAATTGCACTGGGGTGGGTTGAACGCCGGCCAGTTGAGAGTCGCTGTCATCGGCATCGAGCGGAGGAACGACCCCGTGCACCCGAACCAGCACGACATGCATCGCAACGATGACGAGAACAGCCGCCGGGAGCAGGAGGATGTGCCACATGAACATCTGACCGAAGTTTGCGACGTTGAACCAGGCGCCGATTCCAGAAGCGTTCAGGGCATCCTTCGCCTGGAATGCGATCCACTCGGAGTCGAAGTTGGTCTGGACGAGATAACCGGTGAACGCGGCGACGATCGAGAAGGCGAACGAGACGACGCCGGTGATCCAGGTGAGGATTCGATGACCGCGCCAGGCGGCCATCCAGAACTTCCCCCACATGTGGATGACCATGAAGAAGAAGAAGAATTCGACGCTCCACAGGTGCACGCTGTTGACGAAGTGGCCGACCGTCGACAAGTGATACCACATCGGGCCGTTGAGGCTGAGGACCACTCCCGAGACGATAATGAACAGCAACGATGCGATCGCGCCCATGCCGAAGACATAGATCCAGGATGCGACATAGCTCGGCTGCGTGTTCGGCAGCAGCTTGTCGGGAGGAAGGCGCTTCAACACCCAGCGTCGTGTTCTGCCGGTCCACGATCGGTCCGCCTCCGCCTCCGCCGGGGTCTCGGCGTCGGTCAGGATCTTGGTGTCGGTCACCGTCCGCGCCGCCCGCCGGGAAACGGCAGCACGAGCACGAGCGCGAAAACGGCGAGCATCGTGACGATGACGATCAGATTGCCCAGCTGGATCGAGAGGATCCCCCAACTGAGAAACGTTCCGGCGGGGCTGACGTCCGCGACGGCCGCGGCGATGTCACTCATCGCTGAATCGTGCCCGGGTGGTGGCGCTCAGCGCGACACTCTCTTGCTTCAACGAGATCATCGTTCTTCCTCACTGCTCGGAACGGCACCTGTTCAGGCGACCTGTTGTCAGAGTAGGAGGGGGCGGTCACCGGCTGGCAGGGCCGTAAGTCCCGAAATTCCGGTCGGATGCCTCCGCCGTTCGATCGTCAGGCGGCACCCATGCTCTGCCTCTCAGCACGACGCCTGTCGATTCGGATCTTGATGAGGCTCGCGCCAACGGCGACCGCCATCGAGGCGACGATCACGCCGAGCGAGAACAGGGTCGAGATCTCCGGAGCCCACGCGACGCCCCGCCCGCCGTTGATGAACGGCACCTCGTTCTCGTGCAGGGCGTGGGCGACGAGCTTCACCCCGATGAAGGCGAGGATGAAGGCGATCCCGTACTTGAGGTAGACGAGCGTATCGATGAGGTCACCGAGCAGGAAGTAGAGCTGTCGAAGCCCCATCAGGGCGAAGACGTTGGCCGTGAACACGATGAACGCGCTGGTCGTGATGCCGAAGATCGCAGGAATCGAGTCGAGCGCGAACACGAGATCCGTCGATCCGATCGCGAGGAAGACCACGATGATCGGCGTGAAGACCTTCTTGCCGTCGATCGTCGTGCGCAGCTTCGCCCCGTCGAAGTCGTTCGTGATGCTCACCCGTTTGCGAAGGAGCCGGATGAGCGCGCTCTCCTTTTCGTCCATCTCCGAGCTGCTCTCGAAAGCCTGGCGCACGGCCGTATAGAGCAGGAACGCGCCGAAGATGTAGAAGATCCAACTGAAGTTCTCAATCAATTGCGAGCCCAGCAGGATGAAGATGGCGCGAAGCACGAGAGCGATGATGATGCCCACCATCAGCACTTCCTGCTGGTATTTCCGCGGCACCGAGAATCTCGCCATGATAATGACGAACACGAACAGGTTGTCGATGGAGAGGCTGTATTCCGTGAGCCAGCCGGCGACGAATTCCCCCGCATGCACCGGGCCGGCGACGAGCAGCATGATCAGGGCGAAGGTCAGG
>JAYTTG010000032.1:0-2782 GCA_043745175.1 Microbacteriaceae bacterium | reverse complement strand
AAGTGTTGGACATCGGTATCCCTCGCGCTGGCGCAGGCGTCGATGCCCACACGAAATCGTGATCTGATCCTAAACCGCCCTGGAGTTACGCTCGATTGCGCGACGTCGCGCGCGCAGTCTGGGAGTGTCGCTCTCTCGACCTGATTGTCTCTTGCGCGGCGGGCCCGCCGGAGTACAATTGGGCACGTTGAATGCAAATTCGACAAGCAACGCGCAGTGATTCCCCCCAATCCAGCGTTGCTGTGGCGGCGCCGGTTCCCCCCAACAGGCGCCGCCCCTCTCGTTAACTGGGCGCCCTGGTCTTGTTAACCAGATGCTCCCGGCAGTTGCAGACAGAGTGCTCGCGGGCTGAGGCCTCTCCTCCCTCCCCGGTGAGCCTGTGCCGGTCTCTCCACCGTGCGCCACCACGCCAGCCCCACAACCATGACGACGTTCTATCGTCGTTCGATGCTGATAGCCGATCCCATCGATCCGCCCCCTGCACTCGCATCGAGCCGGGATCGATTCGTCGTGAGACGGTCGGGATCGAACCCCGGTGCGACCCTCCCCATCGTTCCCGTGCCCATCGTTCCCGTGCGGCGCCTCTCTCGTGCGGGTCTCGAGCTCGATGAATTCGGTCCGCTGTCATCATTCGTCTCGGACGCAGCAGTGACCGATGTCTTCGTCAACGGGCCAACAGAAGTCTGGGTTGACCGAGGTCACGGCGCGATCCGCCAGGAACTCGCGCTTTTTGACGAGGGGATGCTGCGCGACCTCGCTGTGCGGCTGATCGGGCTCGGCGGGCGACATATCGACGAGTCGACGCCCTGCGTGGACGTGCGCCTGCACGACGGTATCCGGATCCACGCGGTTCTTCCTCCGATCTCGATCGAGGGCACGCTTCTTTCTATCCGGCTACCACGGGTGCAGCGACTCGGTCTCGACGATCTTGCTGCGACCGGTTTCTTCTCGACGGTCGACGTCACAACGGTGTCGGAACTCGTCTCCCTGAGACAGAACCTGCTCATCACCGGAGCGGGTGGGACTGGAAAGACCACCCTGCTCGCGGCGCTGCTGTCGAGCGCGGCTCACGGTGACCGAATCATCGCCATCGAGGACGTGGGCGAGCTACGCGTGGCGCATCCGCATTTCGTGTCGCTCGAGGCGCGACAGGCGAATCTCGAGGGGGCTGGACAGGTGGGGCTTGAGCGACTGGTGCGGGAAGCACTGCGGATGCGCCCCGATCGGCTTGTGCTCGGCGAGTGCCGCGGGGCAGAGATCCGCGAGCTGCTCGCTGCGCTCAATACCGGGCACGACGGCGGAGCTGGCACTCTTCACGCCAACTCCCTCGACGACGTCCCGGCGCGCATAGAAGCACTCGGGGCGCTCGCGGGCCTGAGCCCGACGGCCATCGCGCGCCAGACCGTCAGCGCCATCGGCACCGTGCTGCACCTCGAACGCGACCGGGATACCCGGCGGCTCGCCCAGATTGGGCGGTTCGAACTCGACCGCCGTGACCGTCTGCGCATGGTGGAGTGCACGGCGGAGTCCCGTGCGACGGTGTAGTCGTGCCGCGGATCTCGAGCCGCTTGCGGCTGTGGTGCAGCGCCTCGGGGTGCTACTCGCGGCGGGTGTAGCACCCGCCTCAGGCTGGGCTTATGTGGCCGAAGCGGCTCGAGGGAATGCCGCGACCGGAGCGCAGGGGGTGGCCGAGTCTGCCGCGCGGGGTGACTCCATTTCCGAAGCGATCATCACCGTTGCTCGCTCGAACGGGGCGGAGACGACGGCCTGGCGCGGACTTGCAGCAGCGTGGCTCGTGGCCAGCGATGCCGGAGCCCCCCTGGCCGCCACCCTCGCCGAGCTTGCCGGATCCCTGCGCTCCCTCGCCCAAAACCAGCGGGATCTCGAGACCGCGCTCGCTGGCCCGGTAGCGACTGCGCGGATGGTGATGGTGCTTCCCGTGGTCGGTATCTTGTTCGGTATCGCCCTGGGGTTCGACTCACTCCGGATCCTCTTCACGACTTCACCCGGTCTGGTGTGTCTCGCACTCGGTATCTCCCTGATGCTCCTCGCGCAGCTCTGGAATCGTCGACTCATGCGCCGCGCACGACCCACCCACCTCACTCCGGGTCTCGCACTCGACCTCATGGCGATCGCGGTCTCGGGCGGAGCATCCCTGACGCGCGCGCGGCGTGCCGTGGCGGATGCTCGCGAAACCTGCGGAATCGGTGACGACGGCAGCGAGGCCGCGATCGAGGACGTGCTTGCACTCAGCAGCCGGGCGGGTATCCCGGCGGCAGCTCTGCTGCGAAGCGAGGCGACCGAGGCGCGACGGACGGCTCGCAGCACGGGGGAGCGCACGGCCGCGACGCTAGCGGTGACTCTTATGCTGCCGCTCGGGTTGTGCATCCTGCCCGCGTTCATGTTGCTCGGTGTCGCGCCGTTGCTGATCGCCGTCGTCTCGTCCACAGTCACCGGATTGTGATATCTCTTCACCGATTCCGGGGTGCCGGGGTGTGACAAGCAGGGCACGACGCACCATGGACGTGTCCGGCAGCCCACCGGTCACATGACGAGAGGAACAAGCACTATGAAGAGACTTCGCGCGCGACTATGTCTGAAAGAGCTGCATCGAGAGGAGGGCGCGGCCACGGCCGAATACGCGATCGCCACCATGGCGGCAGTCGGATTCGCGGGGTTGCTCGTCGCGATCCTGCGCAGCGACGAGGTGCGTGGCATGCTCACCGAGCTCGTGCATCGTGCGCTCACCTTCGCGGGCTGAACGCCGCCCCCACCCGGTTCA
>JAYTTG010000031.1:0-2789 GCA_043745175.1 Microbacteriaceae bacterium | reverse complement strand
AACGAAATGGTCGGACATCGTCGACTGCGCAACGCGATCAGCCTCAATGCCTCGATCTTCCACCTGGGCGGCCTGGTCGGGCCAGCCATCAGTGGAGTGCTCATCGTGCTCGTGGGATCGGGCTGGTCGATCAGCGTCAACGCGGTCGCGGCGGTAGTGGTGGTGGTCACCCTTGGCTGCATGCGACGCAGGGAGCTGCTGCCCTCGCCCCGTGCCATCCGCTCCAAGGGACAGATCCGTGAGGGAGTGAGGTACGTGATCGGCAAGCCGACCATTTTCTGGCCAATGGTGATGCTCGCCTTCGTGTCGACTTTCGGGATGACTCTGCCGGTGCTACTCGTCGCCTTTGCCGACAACGTGTACCAGACTGGAGCGGCCGGCTATGGGCTTTACAGTTCAGCTGCGGCCGTTGGGGCCCTCACCGGTGCCGTGCTATCGACGCGGCGGATGAACGTGCGACTGCGCACGATCATGTTCGCGGCCGGCCTGTTCGGACTGGCGCTCATCCTCGCCGGAAACGCTCCATGGGAGCCGCTCTTTCTGGTATTCCTCGTCAGCATCGGCGTTTCCCGCCTGCTTTTCGCGACCGCTGCAGAGTCGATTGTGCAGCTCTCCACCAACCGTTCGATCCGCGGTCGGGTCATGTCGCTCTATTCGATGGTGATGCTCGGTGGTCAGGCCATCGGCGGTCCGATCAGCGGCGCGATCGCCCACCGGTTCGGGGTGGAGGCGGCGATGACGGTTGCTGGTGTGGTGCCAGCACTTGCCGCTATCGTGATCGCGATCGTTCTCGCTCGCAGCGGCAAGCTCGCCCTCAGGATCCGACTGAAGCGGATGCATCCACTCGTCGCGATCGTGCGAGGCGGCGCTCGCTAGCTAGGGTGCGCTATTTACCGCAGAACTGCGTGCGCTCAGAGTCCGTCATCGGCCGGTTGTGGGGCTGTACGGCCTCCGAAGATGGCCGGGTGATGTCGAGCCCTTCGAGAGTCATGGGGGCGGTGTACCAGTAGTAATGGCCGTAAGAGCGGTTGGCGAAGTGGAGCTCGTAGTAACCGGTGACTCGGTTCATTGCCGCGGCCCTCGTGACATAGCCAATGTTGCCCGGGGGCACATGGAGCGTAAGGGCGCTTCCGAACGTCTTGGTCGATGTCCACTCGTGCGAATAGTCGATTTCGAATGCGGTCATGAACAGGTCGAATGCGCTGGCGGAACCAGTGACCGACCCACCGACACTGTCGCTACTGCCCTTGGTCTGCGACCAGTTGCTCCACAGATCGACAATGTACAGGTCGCAGTTGGGGGCGACAGGCGATACCTGCTCGGGATCATTCACGAACGGCTCGTTGCTCGTCGGGGTGAACTCGCGGTAGTCCGCCGTCGCACACAGCGCAAGCAGTTCTTCGGTGGTGGGAGTATCTGCGGCCTGTGCCGCAGATACGGGTATGACAGTGAGCAGTAACGCTCCGATCGCACCGGCTACCAAGGCAGTTCGAGTGGTTTTCATGACTCGTCGAATCCGCATATAAGGAGTCTCATCGCTGGGCCGGTTTGTGGCCTCGGTTCGAGGCTAGAACGATCAGAACGCAGATACTGGGATCAGCTGAATCGAAGCCAAATGGTGGTCAAATGGACCACGTTGGGGGCCAATCTCGCCGCACTCTCGCGTGAAACGCGCGGGAGCGCGGCCCTACGCGCGGCGGTCGCGGTCGAGCATCGCCTCGACCTCGTCAACGGCCATCACCGGCATGGTGTTGTGGCTGAGGGTTTGGTCGAGGTCGTTCTGAACGGTGTCGACAAGACCATGCAGCATCTGCACCGCGTCGTCCACGATCTCGGTGCTGCGCTCCTGGGTACCGTGCAGCAGCCACTTGGCGATCTCGAGTTCGGCATAGAGCATCGCGCGATGTTTGACTTGGCGGTCGCTCGAGCCCCTGGCTTCGTTGTAGGCATCGAATGCGGTCTCGGCCACGTACTCGCCGCGTGCGCTGAGTAACCAGTAGAGGTCGCGCGCCGGGTCACCCACGCTGAGCGACTGCCAGCCGAGTAGGCCGGTCACCTCGTCGTCGGAGGTGAGGAACGAGTCGGCCGAAAGGCCTCCGTTGATCACGGTTGGGGCGAACTGCCAGAGAGGTCCATCTTCGGTGGCCTTCTCCCAGCGTCCGAGAAGAGCGGCCGGCACGAGGTTCGTCGCACTCGCGCGATCCATAATCGTGATTGCGGACTGAAGGATCTCGGCCGGGCTGTGCACGGGGAGGCCGGCATCCGCGACGAAGCTTGTCGGGAGGGTGTGGATCGCGGCGATCGCTCGACCGAGGGCGGGCGCCAGGAGACTCCCGTCGGCGATGCCAGCCAACTCGAGCGGTGATCCGAAGACGAAGTCGTAGACAACGGCGCGAGTTCCGCCGATCGGCGTCTGGCCGGCGAATTTGGAGACCGCAAAGGGCAGTCGGGCGCGTACTCCATTGCTCAGCGCGCGCAGTGCAACGAGGTCTGCGGACTGCTCGGCCTCGGCGCGTTCCGAGGTGGGGACACGGATGATCCAGTGATCGCCGTCGCGGGTGTTGAGCAGAGCAGACTCGAAGTCGCCGCGGGCGCCCGACCCGAAACCACTGGCCGACGCGACGTCGAGACCGGCAACGGCTGCGGTCGCGAGCGCGGCTAGAGTGAGGGGGGATCTGGCCATGCCTCTAAGGGTAGGTCGTCCTCCAGCGGCCGGTGTCGAACGCCACGCCATTCCCGCTCCCTTCGATGATTGGTGCCTCGATGCCTGCCGACGCTGAGTCGCACAA
>JAYTTG010000030.1:0-2792 GCA_043745175.1 Microbacteriaceae bacterium | reverse complement strand
CAGATCGCCGACTTCGTCACTCCGGATTGCACGGTCTGCGGCGGCATCCTCAAGCCCGACATCGTGTTCTTCGGCGAATTCATCCCCACGGAGAAGTTCTCCGAGGCGAGTGCGCTCCTGCAGGCGGCCGGAGCGCTCCTGATCGCCGGATCGTCCCTGGTTGTGAACTCCGGTATCCGTCTGCTCGACCAAGCTTCCAAGCGGCGCGTGCCTGTGGTCATCGTGAATCGAGGTGTCACCAAGGGTGATCCGCGCGCGACGGTTAAGCTTGATGCGGGCACCTCGGAGACACTCGCCGAACTCGCACTCCGACTCGCTGTCTGACTCTTCCTGGTCGGAGGCAGGTCGGGGCGACCGAGCCCGACAACGGCGAAGGACCTGCGCGCATGACATTGATTTATCTCGTGCGACATGGCGAGACCGACTGGAACCTCGCCAGGCGTATTCAGGGGAGCACTGATATCCCACTCAACAACACCGGTCGGCTCCAGGCCGAACGTACCGGTCGACTGCTCGCTCGACGCTCCTGGGACGGGATCGCTTCCAGCCCCCTGTCCCGTGCTTTTGAGACCGGCAGGATCATCGCCGACGCTGTCGGGATCGATCCATCTCGGATCCACGTGCTCGAGTCACTCGCCGAGAGGCGGTATGGCGAGGCCGAGGGACTTGACGACCGCGAACTCCTGCGACTCTTTCCGGGAGACACCGCGGTTCCCGGGCGTGAACGGAGAGAGGATGTCGCAGCCCGGGTTATCCCGGCGCTCGTAGAACTCGCTCAACGCCACGAGCACGAGCGTGACGCCTCGGCTGTCGGTGCCCGGCTCATCGTGACCACCCACGGCGGTGTGATCCGCACGGTGGTGAATCACGTGTCGCCGCAGACGCGCGCTCACCGTGGAATCCCGATCACCAATGGTTCGGTCCACAGCTTTCGACACGTGGATGGTGCGCTCGAGCTTGTGCTGTTCGACGACCCGATCGAGGTCGAATCAATCACCGACGATTGCGGTGACCTCGACGACCAGAATGCCGTCGAACAGCGCGAAGGTGGCTCGGATCCGCTCTCTTGAAAAGAACTTCTAGGAACCGACTGACTCGCGCGTCGGTACCAGGCCGGTGAGCAGGGTGAGCAGGCGTTGAGCCGATTCGTCCCAGCTGAAGTCAACGGATCGTCGGCGCGATAGCTCGCTTCGGTGGCGCCATTCCCCGGGAGTCTCGAGGGAGCGCACTGCCGCCGCGAAAGCGGCGGGGTCAGCATGGTCGAAGTACACCGCTGCGTCACCTCCGACTTCGTGAAACAGCGGGATGTCGCTGAGCACCAGCGGAACCCCCGCGGCTTCACCCTCGATGAGCGGGATGCCGAATCCCTCGTCCCAACATGCCGTGACCATCGCCGTGGCATCCACGAGCGCGTCGAGGTACTGCTCGTCGGTGACGCCATTGTCGAAGTGAATTGACCCCTCCGGCGCGAGTGCCGCGATCCTCTCGCGTTCCTTTGTGGTGATGCGAGACAACAACCGCAGGGTGTAGCCGGGCAGGTGATGCATACCGCGTGCGAGCGTCTCCACGTTCTTATTGGGCTGGAAGGTGCCCATGTAGATGAGGTTCTTCGATTGTGGTTGGTCCCGCTGCGGCAGCCCGGAATCATCCACGCCGGGTCTGATCACGGTCGGTGGTTGCCGCGTGAGCCGTGCCTCGACCATCTCACGCTCGCAGTTGTACGATCCGGTGACCACGGCATCGGCCCGGGCGAGAACCGCACGCTGTGGCCAATATGTTAAGTAGAACGCCCGCCAGATTACCCTTACGAACCAGCTGTAGCCCGCGGGAATCTTGGTGATTCGGTAGAAAACCATGTCGTGAACGGTGAGAACCAGCTTGTAGCGCCGCCCGGTTGCCCCCATCGTCTGCATCGGGCTGAAAACGACATCCGGCTTCCACTTGTTGATTGAGAGCATGCCGATGAACGGCTCGAGCCAACTGGTGCCGGGCCTCCCCATCACCCACGGCAAATCCGGCAGCATGGCCAGCTGACCTTCGTCATTGATGAGCATGGTCACCTGATGCAATCGGGAGAACGCCTCGACCAAGCCCGCCGTGTACCGGCTGATTCCATCATGTCGTACTAACCGGGTATAGCGGCAATCGAAGATTACCTTCACGGCTGGGCCGGCTCCGAGCCCGTCGCGACGGAGCTGGCCTCTGGTGGCAGTGATCCGAAAAGTCCCTGCTCGACCAAGAAAGTGTGGATGGCGGCCGCCGCGAGTTCAGGCACCTCATAGTGGATGAGGTGGCCGACGCCGAGGAGCAGTTCGAGCCGGGCATCCGTCATCTTCGCCACGAGATCCCGGTGGGCCTGCACTGGGGTGATGTCATCGAGTTCGGCAGCGACGAGCAGGGTCGGAATATGGATACCCGCGGCATAGCTGCTCACGTCTGAACCAACCGAGGCCTCGAAGGCTTCGACCACCGAGTCCCGACTCGCGAAATTGTTGAAATAGGTGTGATGTTGGTCGTGGATCCATCGCCGTAAGTCTCGATCCTTCGTCTTGGCGAGAGTCGAGCTCATGAACTGCACCACAATCCAGCGTTTGAGCAGAAACGCTCCCCACCGATCCGGCAAACGACCGGCCAGTCGATAGAAGGCAACCGTGACCATCGTGGCGAACTTGCTTGGCCCCTCGAGCCCGGACGTGGAGATGGGATTGACCAGGATGAGCGCCGGCGTCTTCAGACCGGCAGATACGGCCTTGGCCGAGATGATCGTGCCGAAGGAATGGCCGAGCATGACC
>JAYTTG010000029.1:0-2796 GCA_043745175.1 Microbacteriaceae bacterium | reverse complement strand
ATCGTGCCCACAGACCAGCCCGGGATCGTCTTCGCCGACGACTGGGACAACCTGGGCCAGCGACTCACCGAATCGGGTTCCGTAGACATCATCGATGTGCGGGTCGACTGGTCTTCGGCTGCCGGCTTCGTGGGCAGGGTGTTCCAACCGCTGGTCTACAACACGCTCAACGTGCCGGCCATCCAGCTCGTCTTCGCGAACTTCTACCTGGGGATCGCCGAGGGAGCTCTCGAGACCGCAGCTGCCTACACGAGAGCCAAAACTCGCACCTGGCCCTACGGGGGCGACAACAAGCGCGAAGTTGGCGAAGAGTGGTACCTGCTGGAGGGCTACGGCCAGCTCCAGTCCAAGCTCTTGGCGGATGAGGCGCTCATAGACCGTGCGGGATCCGAGATCAGCCGAGTGCTACATGAACCACGGGAGAATCTCACGAAGCGGCGCCGCGGAGAATTGGCCGTGCTCGTCGCGGCGGCCAAGCTGAGGATCATCGAGGACGGCCTCGAAATCACCACCAAAATCTTCGAGCTGACCGGGGCACGGGCGTCAGCCAACTCGATTGGCCTCGATATTTTCTGGCGTAACCTCCGCACGCACAGCCTTCACGATCCACTGCCCTATAAAAAGCGCGAGGTTGGCCAGTATGTGTTGCTCGACGAGGTCCCCGAGCCGAGCTGGTACACCTAAGCGCGCGAGCGCCGCCGGTCAGAAACCGCCGAAGTCGCTGCCACCGAAGTCGCCGCCACCGCCGAAATCTCCCCCACTGTCGTAGCCTCCGCCGGCTGAACCGCTTGCATCGAAGCCGCCGGAGTCTGCGTCGTTGGAGTCGAAGCCCGCGCCGCCTGAGGTGGTTGCGTCGTTGCCGGAATCCATCGGCATGAAGTTGCTCACCAGCGCGGATCCGATCACGAAACCAGTCACGCTTCCGAGTAGTGAAGTCGCAAACATTCCGCCGAAGCCTACCCCGCCAGCGCCTCCGAAAGCAGAACCGCCGAGGGTGCGAGTGAGGGTACCGGGCTGCTGCAGCTCCACGCGAGTCGCCGCTTTCGCGAGAGTCGAAGGCTGAGTATCCGCGGGACGCTCATTCGCATCGGCGTGCGCCGTGAGCTTTTCGAACAGGATCTCCCGCTGCTGCGGTGTGAGCTTCGAGAAGGCTTCGGTGTGCACTTTTTCGATGGTCTCGGGCGGTGCCGTGCGCAAAAGATATTCGTAGCGCCCGACAGCGATTTCATCGTCACTCCGGCGGGCAGGCGCAGCTGGCACCCGCTCTTCGGATTCGTCTCCGCCGCCGAACAGTCGGTCAAAGAATCCCATGGTCATGTTCCTCTCGAGAGAGTGCCTATTTTCGCCGCAAATACTTGCGAATCCCTGCATTTGCGCCGGAGACGAAATCGCGCGAGGGCCGACATCGCGAGCGCCTGGACTAGCCGAGCAACGCCGCGATATCGGCGGCGATCCGGCGACCCTGCTCGCGGCCGGCTCGCGCTGATACCGGGGCGGTGGCAGGATCGAGCGGATTGCTACCAAAGGCGAGGAGCGAGGCGTCATCCGCAAACACGACGTGAATTCGGGCGGGTTCGAGGACCGCGAGCTCGTGTGCCGGGAGGGCGACCGACGCGTTGGCCTCGGCAAGCGGCGCGAGGATGAGCACTGGATCCGATCCTGCGGCAAGGTCCGAATTCGCGATCGTGCGCACGCCACCGTCGGTGTAGCGATTGCCGTCGATCTCTACAGTCGGCCAGACTCCCGGCACGGCGCAACTCGCGGCAACCGCATCGATCAGGTCGACCCCGGAGTGCCGGTCGAACACCCGCAACTCACCCGTCAGCGCATTGACAGCCGTCACCAGCACGCGTCGATCCGGCCAGGACTGCACCGTGAGTCGCGCACTGATGATCGCACGACGGTCACCGGTAGCACCCGTTGTCGAGTCGAGTGCGAATCGGCCAACCCGACGACGTCCTTCCTCGGCCGAGGTGACACCGTCGAGAAGGCGCGCCAAGGTCTCCTGGAATTCGAGCACGTCGAATGTCGCGCCAACCTCTGCAGTGTGCTCTTCGAGTTGCTGCTCGAACAGTGTGCGCAGCGCAACACCGCCGGCAACCTGGGTGGCGACAACCGATCCCGCCGACGTGCCGATGAAGGTCGTGTCGGCGGCGAGCAGCCGCCGACTCGCCTCAGGTTCGACCTCTTCGATGCCGAGTAGCACTCCCACTTCCCACGCAATACCGGCGATACCGCCGCCCGCGAGCACAAGCGCGTTCGCGCCCACCCTCAGGCCTTCGGCACGTAGTTGAAGGTGTCCGGGTCCGGACCGGTTCGCTCGTTACGGTTGAGCTCGGTGATCGACCGCATGTCGTCATCTGACAGCTCGAAGTCGAAGATTGCGAAGTTCTCCTCCACCCGCGAGCGGGTCACCGATTTGGGGAACACGATGTCGCCGCGCTGGATGTGCCAGCGGAGGGTGACCTGCGCCGGTGTCTTATCGACCTTCTCGGCGACCGAGACGATCACCTCGTCGTCGAGCACTGTGCCCTGGGCGATCGGCGACCAGGCCTCGGTCATAATTCCGTGCGCCGTATTGAATGCGCGCAGGGTGTCCTGCGCGAGATACGGGTGCACCTCGATCTGGTTGACGGCGGGCACGATGCTCGTTTCGTCAAACAGGCGCTGCAGGTGCTTCTCCTGAAAGTTAGATACACCGATGGCCTTCACGCGGCCGGACTCGGAGATTTCTTGCAAGGCCCTCCAGGTTTCCACGAAGTCGCCGACCGAGGGCAGCGGCCAATGAATCAGGAA
>JAYTTG010000028.1:0-2799 GCA_043745175.1 Microbacteriaceae bacterium | reverse complement strand
TTATACCCATTAGAGACGCAGGAGTTGAATTGAGGCCGTAGCTGGCGTTGATGCCCAGGGTTGCCGTGGCGAGGAACAGAATAACAGCTGCACTCGCGATCGCCTTGCGCCACCACCGGGAGGTCCAGATGTTCGCGACCGCGACACCGACCGCAGCAAATGAGCCCACGACCCAGGCGTGAGTGTCGAGTTCCAGCGGGACACCGAACAGATTGAGGAAGACTTCGCAGACGACGATAATCAGGACCGCAGCTGCTGCGCCGCCGAGCGCTGAGAAAGCAATGACCATGATCCACCGGCGTCTCCGAACCCAGATGCTCGGCAATCCGTCGTCCGCGCGGCGCGCGGGTACATGGTGCGACGCAAGATAGACCAACACCGCAAGACTCGCGATACCGAAGATGGCAACGATTGTCCCGTCTACGATGTTCAGCGAAAGCAACGAACCCATAGTGCGACGGTCTCCCAGTAAGCGCGGACAATTAGCCGTGCAAATCATACGATGGAGTGATGGAGATTCCCGTCACCGAAAGCTGTGTCCGTGACGGCAGAGAATTTACATCTCCCGAACTTTCTTCTGATGTTGCGCGTACCGTCATATAGGATTCTCAAACGTATGGAAGTTTGTCACGAAATCCGGCGCGAGAATTCGCGAGTCGAAGAAATTACAGTTCAGTGGTTCGTCGAATGAAACTCTTCAGATCTCAGCCCCGCCACCGAAGTACCCCCACCGTCGGTCGAGGGCCTGCCGCAGTCGATGGCTCCATCCGCTTGCGGCCAAGGCGAAAACGTCTGACCGTTGCCCTGTCGATCATCGCCATCGGCGTGATCGGCGCGTCTATCGTGGCCTATAACTTCCCGATTTCGACCCAACTCTTCGCAGCGGCGGGTTCCACGGCATCGCAAAGAGCAGTCCCACCCCCGGCGTCATCCACCCCCGGTGTCATCCACAAGGCCCAAACCAAACCAAGCGATGTGGGAACCCCGAGTGTCAGCGCAACGCCGGCAGCGATTGCCCCGAGCGTTTTGCCGACAGCCCCTTTGCGCGTACTGGCCATTGGCGACTCGATAATGAAGGGTTTTGGAGTGGAGCCGAGCCAAGCGTGGCCCGAATTGATTTCGCAACAGGATGGATGGTCCCTCACTGCCCTGGCGTGCAATGGAGCTGGCTTTCTCGCGATCGGCGCCGCTAACGATTGCAATAGCAATTTTCCGTCGATCGTGAAGGGGGCGAGTGCGCAGCAACCGGATCTTGTAATAATCGAGGGAAGCAGCAACGATTTTGGAATGTCGAATTCCGCGCTTCTCGAATCCACCGTGAGCGCCGCATCCGATTTGCAAGCGGAGTTTCCACGATCGAAGATCGTGGGGCTGAGCGCAGTATGGGGCGACACGACCGTGCCGGATGAGATCGCTGAGATCAATTCGCAAGTGCAGCAGGCAATGACGCAGGTCGGCGGCACCTACGTTGATGTCGGGCAACCATTGAGTGGTCACCCCGAGCTCATGCAGGGCGATGACGTTCACCCGACGGCCGCCGGGCAACAAGTGCTGGCAGCTGCGGTCAAGGAAGCTCTCATCTCAGCCGCACAGGCCGCCACAGACACGGCGGCCACCCAGGCCGCCCTCGCTACTGCGCCCGGTCAACCGTAACCGGCAGGCCGGTCGGTTGGGGAAACTCACCAACCGCACTTTGGAGTCGCACTCGGCGGCACCCCGCCGATGACGTCTTGTAGTCGCCGTGGGGCGAGTCGGGCCCAACACGCTCTCTTCGCGTCCCGGTCGTTTCCGCGGATGCACTGGCGGCAAATATCATCCGCTAGATCGTATGGTCGGGCGAACAACTCCATCAACCGCCGCACTGCGTTGGTCGACTTCATCGGCAACCGCACCGAGTTCCTGAGCATTGCGGGCACCGTTCCCGCCGGCACCCGATGGATGGGAGCGCGGCTAGCGGGTAGCGCTTGTGTGAGAGTGAAATGCTGCAACTGGCGACTGTAAACACTGTGGGCGGGACTATCGAGAGCGAGATTGTGCTGCCCTTGTTGGCCTAGATCCAGGTGGGAACGACCGACCTGAACAGCAAACCGAAAACGCTCCGCGCAGTGAAACGTCGCCATCGGGTTCCAGGCCACTGCGCAGATCGGGCAGATAGGGGAAATCCTGAGTTTGCTCTGACCCTATGGACCATTATCAGGAGAATTTGCACCTCCACGGGAACGATCTGTGGCGGCCTGGCATCGAATCCCGGGGAGCTCGCAACCGGCATCATTGAACGGAAACGACGCCCATCATGCCATTGTCCTCGTGGTCGAGGATATGGCAGTGGTAGACGGCGGTACCGGTGAAGTCCTCGAAAGCAATGCGCACTCGCGATCGACTGCGAGCCGGCACGTTCACGACGTCCTGCCAGGTCGGGGTCTCGACAGAGTGGCCGCCGATCTCGATCACCTGCATGGGCCAGACATGCAGATGGAAGGGGTGATCCATCGGGCTCGTGTTGACGATGGTCCACTCCTCAATCGCGCCGGCTGCCACAGACTGGTCGACGCGCGCTGCATCGAAGCCCCTACCGTCGATGGTGAATCGCATCATTCCGGAGTCCATCCCATCCCGGTCAATTCCGGCTCCGACCATGGCGAGGGTGAGGGTTCTCCTCCCGACTATCGCTTCCGACCTGAGGTCTCGGGGAGTGAGGACCGGCGGGCTCGGCAACGGGGCTGCCGCGGCCCCGGAGACGCGAAGCGTGGCAAGTCTGATTGTCGCGCTCGACTGTGACGCGCCGCCCATCATGCCTGC
>JAYTTG010000027.1:0-10428 GCA_043745175.1 Microbacteriaceae bacterium | reverse complement strand
TCGCGCCAGCGCGAGCCATGGCCGGTGATGGTGACGAATCGCGTCTCAACCGGTTCCTCCCCGTCTGAGATGCCGACGCCCGCGCCCATCGGTCGCCGGATATTAATCTCGATCCAGTTATCGGTGACTCCGTCGAGCATTCCGGCCGCCCATTCGACCACCACGATCGACGCCGACCAGTCGATGTCGAGATCGTCGAGCTCCGTCGAGCTGCCGAGTCGGTAGGCGTCCACGTGCACAAGCGGTGCGCCGCCTCCGATGCGGCGATGGGTGCGGGCAAGCACGAAAGTGGGGCTCGTCACCGATCCGCGCACCCCGAGTTGGTCTCCGAGTCCGCGAGTGAGGGTCGTCTTACCCGCCCCAAGTTCGCCATTGAGTGCCACGAGATCGCCCGCTCTCAGCTCCCGGCCGATTCGCGCGCCGAGCTCGGCCATGTGTTCCGGGGTATCAATCTCGAGCTGCATAGGTCCACTCGATCCTGCCGCCGAGTCGCGTGACAATCTCGTAGTTGATAGTGTCGGCGGCTCGCGCCCAGTCATCCGCCGAGGGTGCTCCGGCCGATGGATCACCGAACACTACGGCCCGGTCGCCCACGGCAACGTCGTCGTCACCAACGTCGACGACGAACTGGTCCATAGCCACCCGCCCGGCCACCCGATAGCTCTGGCCATTGATCGACACCGGACCGCGGCCCGAGGCCTGGCGCGGAATACCGTCGCCGTATCCAAGGGGCACGAGAGCGAGGGTCGTCTCGGCGCCGGTGCGATAGTCGTAGCCATAGGAGACACCGCTCCCTGCGGTCGCGCGTTTCACGGAGACGATCCCGGCGCTCAGCTCGAGCGCGGGGCGGAGGCCGAGGTCGGCCGACGTCACACCGTCGAACGGCGACAGTCCGTAGCTTCCGATGCCGATTCGTACCAGAGCGAACCGCGCTGACGGCACGCGAAGCGCCCCGGCCGTCGACGCGAGGTGCAACAGCTCTGGGTCGAGTCCCGCTGCACGAGCCTCGGTGATTGCCCGCTCATAGACCGCCACCTGGGCGAGGTCGTGTTCCAGCCCCGCATTGGCGAGATGGCTCCACAGGCCGCGCACTCGGACTCGCCCGGCACGCTCATGCTCGACCGCGGCGGCGAAGAGGGCGGGCCAGTTCGATTCTGCGGCACCGTTGCGACCGAGCCCGGTATCTACCTTGAGCTGCACGGAGGCCACTCCCGGGGCAGCTGCCACCCGATCAAGTTGATCGCGATAGTGAATACCCAGATCGATATCGGCGGCAACGGCGAGGCCGAAATCTGCCTCGGCGCCATGCAGCCACGCGAGAATCGGGGCGCTGATCCCGGCGGCGCGTAGCTCGAGCGCCTCTGCGATATCCACGACGCCGAGCCAGTCCGCGCCGGCGGCGACGGCGGCGCGAGCGATCGGAACGGCACCGTGCCCGTAGGCACGGGACTTGACGACGATCATGAGCTTTGCATCCCCGATGTATCCACGCAGCGCACGGATGTTGTGGGCCACCGCATCGAGATCCACCCGCGCCTCGCGAAGCGGCCTGGTCATTCCATGCCTCCGGCGCTGGACACGCCATGGCCCTCGGCGATCACGTAGGCGATTGCAATTCCCGCATCGTGACTGACCGATAGGTGGATCGAGGTGATCCCCCGCGCTGCGACGATGTCGGCGAGAGCGTTGTAGACCTCGATCGACGGGTTGCGTAAGCCATCGGACACCACTGCCATGTCGTGCCAACGCACGCCCGTCGAATCGCCGATCGCCTTGATCACGGCCTCCTTCGCCGCGAACCGCGCGGCAAGGGAACTGAGAGATCTTCTTGCGTCCCCGTCCCACTGTTCGCTGTCGGCGAACAGGCGGGTGAGAACGCCAGGTGTACGCGATGTCGCCCGCTCGAACCGAGCAAGATCGACGACATCCACGCCAATGCCGATGATCATTTCGGGGCTCTCCGACCGCTACTCGACCGTGACCGACTTGGCCAGATTGCGCGGCTGGTCGACGTCGAGGCCCTTCGCGGCGGCGAGTTCCATGGCAAAGATCTGCAGTGGCGCTACCGCGAGCAGGGGCTCGAACAGCGTAGAGGCGAGCGGGATGCGAATCACGGTGTCGGCGTACGGCAGCACCGAGACATCCCCCTCCTCAGCGATTGCAAGAATGCGTGCACCCCGAGCACGGATCTCCTGGATGTTGGAGACCACCTTGGGATGCAGCGAATCCTTTGCCCGCGGGCTCGGCACGATCACGAAGACCGGCTGTCCCGGCTCGATGAGCGCGATCGGACCGTGCTTGAGCTCGCCGGCGGCGAAACCCTCGGCGTGGATGTAGGCCAGCTCCTTGAGCTTGAGCGCGCCCTCGAGAGCGACCGGGTATCCGGCGTGCCGCCCGAGAAATAGGACAGAGCGCGTGTCCGTCATCCAGCCCGCGAGCTGTGTGATGGCGTCGTGCTGTTCCAGCACGGTCGCGAGCTGGTCGGGGAGAGCCTCGAGTTCGCCAAGGAGATCGGCGATCTCCACCGAGGAGAGCGTCTGGCGCACTCGGGCCAGATGGAGGCCAAACAGGTAGAGCGCGGCGACCTGGGCGACGAAGGCCTTGGTGGATGCCACGGCCACCTCGGGGCCGGCGTGCGTGTAGATCACCGCGTCGGATTCACGGGCGATAGTGGCCCCCTGCGTATTGCAGATCGAGAGCGTCTTCGCGCCGGCCGCCACCGCATACTTGACGGCCATGAGGGTGTCCATGGTCTCCCCGGACTGGCTGATCGACACGACGAGGGTTCGGGCGTCGATTACCGGGTCGCGATAGCGGTACTCATGCGAGAGTTCAACCTCCACGGGAATACGAGCCCACTTTTCGATCGCGTACTTGCCGAGCATGCCAGAATAATTGGCGGTACCGCAGCCGAGGACCACGATTCGGTCGATGTCCCGCAGGGCATCGTCGCCGAGGCTGTCGAGCTCGTGCAGGCGCACGACCCCCTCCGTGATGCGGCCGAGCAGCGTCTTGGCGATCGCCTCGGGTTCCTCGCTGATCTCTTTGGCCATAAAGCTCGACCATCCACCCTTCTCGGCTGCCGAGGCATCCCAGGCGATCTCGAATTCTTCGGTTTCGACCGGGTTACCGAGAAAGTCGGTGACGGTGACGCTGTCGGCCGTGATGGTGACGAGCTGGTCCTGGCCAATGGCCATGGCGCGCCGTGTGTGCTCCACGAAGGCCGCGACATCCGAGCCGAGGAAGTTCTCGCCGTCACCGAGGCCGATCACCAGTGGGGAGTTGCGGCGCGCGCCAACGACGACTCCGGGCTGGTCCTTGTGCACCACGAGCAGGGTGAATGCTCCGTGCAGCCGGTCGACGACATTGCGCAGCGCGACGGCGAGGTCGTGGGTCTGCTGGTATTCGAGACCAACGAGCAGTGCAGCGACTTCGGTGTCCGTCTCGCTGGTGAAGACGGTGTCGGGATGAGCCGCCACAAGCTCGGCTTTGAGCTCGGCGAAGTTCTCGATGATGCCGTTGTGGATGAGCGCGAGCTTGCCGTCATCCCCCAGATGTGGATGCGCGTTCTGGTCGTTGGGGCCACCGTGGGTCGCCCAGCGGGTGTGCCCGATTCCCGTCGCACCGTTTGCCAGCTCGAGGGCGTCGAGGTCGTCGATGAGCACCTGCAGCTTGCCGGCGCGCTTGCGGGTGTGCAGCACACCCTCGGGGTCGATCACCGCAATACCGGCCGAGTCGTAGCCGCGGTATTCGAGCCGACGCAACCCCCCCAGGAGTACTTCGATGCTCTGGTTACTGCCGACATAGCCCACGATTCCACACATGGATCCCGATTTTACGGCACGCACGCCGCACCTCCATCCGAACATCGGGCGCTTGCGTCTCCGGTAACCTGAATCCTTATGTCCGAAAAGGCCCATTCGACCACGGCCCACTCGACGCCCGCCCACTTGACTCCTTTCGTCGAGATTGATCGCGCCGACTGGGCGGCACTCGCACCCACCACCGAGAACCCCCTCTCCCCGACCGAGATCGTGGGGCTCCGCGGCCTGGGCGACCGCCTCGACCTGAGCGAGGTGACGGATGTCTACCTTCCCCTCAGCAAACTCATCAGCCTGTATGCGGTGGGCGCGCGACAGCTCCACCGCGACACGAGCAGTTTTCTTGGTCATGATTCGCCCGCTACTCCCTTCGTCATCGGCGTCGCGGGATCCGTCGCGGTCGGCAAGTCGACGAGTGCCCGAATTCTGCGGGAACTCTTGTCCCGATGGGAACACACTCCTCGCGTCGAGCTCGTCACGACCGACGGATTCCTGTTGCCGAATGCCGAGCTCGAGCGACGCGGACTCATGGAGCGCAAGGGCTTCCCGGAATCATACGACCGACGAGCGCTGCTCCGATTCGTGACCAAGGTGAAGAGCGGCGCGGAGGAAGTTCGTGCTCCGTTTTACTCACACCTCAGCTACGACATCATCCACGACGCTGAGATCGTGGTGCGACGCCCCGACATCCTCATCGTCGAGGGTCTCAACGTTTTGCAGCCGCCCTCGTCCGGCCACGGACTAGCCATCAGCGATCTCTTCGACTTCACCGTGTACGTTGACGCCCGCACCGCCGACATCGCCCGCTGGTACGAGGAGCGATTCCTCAAGCTCCAGCAGGGCGCATTCATGAATCCCAAGTCGTACTTTCACCGGTTTGCGAGCCTGAGCCGCGAGGAAGCGGCAACCCGCGCGACCGAGATCTGGAAACGCATCAACGAGCCAAACCTGCTGCAGAATGTGTTGCCCACGCGATCTCGCGCCGACCTGGTGCTGCGCAAGGGACCGGATCACGCCGTCAACAGCGTGCTACTCCGCAAGCTTTGACCCGGGCCAATCCAGGAGCGGAGATCAGCGCATGAGCTGGGCGCGAACCACACCGGCGAGCGATTCGGCGATCTCCTCTGCCGTTGATTGGTCTTCGGCCTCGACCATCACTCGAACCATCGGTTCCGTGCCGGATTTACGCAGCAGAACCCGGCCGGACTCTCGGAGTCGCTCCTCTGCGGCGAGTACGGCGGCGGCGATCACTGCATTTGACGCGAGCGCGTGGTGGTCGACATCCCGCACGTTGATCATGACCTGGGGATAAACCGTCATCACCGCCGCAAGTTCAGCGAGCGACTTGCCGGTGCGGGCCATCTCGGCCAGCACATGAAGCCCGGTGAGGATGCCGTCGCCCGTCGTGGCGAACTGGCTCATGATCACGTGACCGGACTGCTCGCCACCTAGGCTCAACTTTTTTTCGTTGAGTGCCTCTAGCACGTAACGGTCACCCACCGCGGTCTGCAGGAGGGTGATGCCCTGCTCCGCCATCGCTACCTTCAGGCCGAGGTTCGACATCACCGTCGCCACGAGGGTATCGCGGGTGAGGAGACCGCGTTCCTTCATCGAGACCGCGAGGATCGCCATGATCTGGTCGCCATCGACAATCCGCCCCAGATGATCCACCGCGAGACAACGATCGGCATCGCCGTCGTGGGCGATACCGACGTCGGCACCGTGCTCGAGTACGGCAGCGGCGAGCACATCGAGATGGGTCGAGCCGACGCCGTCATTGATGTTGTAGCCATCGGGATCTGAGCCGATCACGGTGACGGTGGCACCGGCATCCGTGAAGACCTCCGGCGATATTCCGGCGGCCGCACCATTGGCGCAGTCGAGCACCACATGGATGCCTTCGAGCCGGTGCGGAAGCGTCGAGAGGAGGTGCACGACATAGCGGTCTTCAGCGTCCGCGAATCGCCGGATGCGTCCCACCTCTACACCGGTCGGAGCGAGTTTTTTCTCGCCGAGAGCGGCCTCGATGCGGTCTTCAACCTCGTCAGGCAACTTGGTGCCGCCGACGGCGAAGAACTTGATTCCGTTATCGGGTGCCGCGTTGTGAGATGCCGAGATCACCACTCCGAAGTCGGCTTTCACGTCAGCGATCAGGAACGCTGCTGCCGGAGTCGGAATGATTCCGGCGTCGAGTACGTCCACGCCGGAGCTTGCAAAACCCGCCATGACCGCCGCGGCGATGAACTCGCCGGAGACCCGAGGATCTCGAGCGACGACACCGACCGGCCGACGTCCGGAGGCACGACGTCCGTCAGCGAAGCGCCCTTTGCCGAGCACGACCGATGCCGCTTGGGCAAGACCGACAGCGACTTCCACCGTGATGACATCGTTCGCAAGGCCCCGAACTCCGTCGGTGCCGAAGAGGCGAGGCATAGGAGCCGACCAGCTGGTGCGCGTTAGCGCTTGGAGAACTGGGGAGCCTTGCGCGCTTTCTTGAGTCCGGCCTTCTTGCGCTCCTTGACGCGAGCGTCACGGCTAAGAAATCCGGCCTTCTTGAGGGCCGCGCGATTGTTCTCTTCGTCGATCTGGTTCAACGAGCGAGAGATGCCCAGTCGCAGCGCACCGGCCTGGCCGGAGGGGCCACCGCCGGTGATACGAGCGATCACGTCGTAGCTGCCGAGAAGATCAAGGATCTTGAACGGGTCATTGATGAGCTGCTGGTGAAGCTTGTTCGGGAAGTAGTCCTCGAGAGTGCGCCCGTTTACCGTGATGGTGCCGGATCCGGGTGCGATGCGCACGCGGGCGATGGCCTGCTTGCGACGACCGACGGCTGCACCGGGAACGTTGAGCACGGCACGGGGTGCTTTGGTTTCGGCCGCGGGGGTGGTCTCGGTGGAGTAAGTCTCGAGAGCTGCCTCGTCGAGTGAATCTTCGATCTTCGCCATGTGTTTACGGATCCTTAAGTTTTGTTGGTTCGCGCTACTGCGCGACCTGGCCGAGGGTGTAGGTCTTGGGCTGCTGGGCAGCGTGGGGATGCTCGGCGCCGGCGTAGACCTTGAGCTTGGTGAGTTGGGCTCGACCGATCGAGTTCTTCGGCAGCATGCCGCGAACAGCCTTTTCGACGGCACGCGTCGGGTGCTTCTCGAGCATTTCGATGTACGTCATCGAGCTGAGGCCGCCAGGGTACCCCGAGTGGCGGTACGCACGCTTCTGCGCGAGCTTCGCACCGGTGAGAGCGACCTTCTCCGCGTTGATGATGATGACGAAGTCACCCATGTCCATGTGGGGTGCGAACGTCGGCTTGTGCTTGCCGCGCAGCAGGACCGCCGCGTGAGTCGCCAAGCGTCCGAGGACAATGTCGGTCGCATCGATGATGACCCAGTCACGCTGGACATCTTCGGGCTTTGGTGAGAAAGTGCGCGTCACAGTAGTACTGCTTTCTTGTATCGAAATGAGGTGTTCGTGAATCCCACTCCGATGGATGTTCGCGAGACGATGTCGCCGCGAACGCTGCCGGTGGAGGGCTCAAGTTCGTGATGCCCGGCTACAGGGCGCAGGCACCAAGAGTCAAGAGTAGTCTGCGGGCGACGCTTCGGTCAAACTACCCGGCGTTGGATCGTTGGCCGAAGCGGATGCGCCGCCGACGGGCCGCCGATTACGCGTCGTCAGCGCGCGGGCGGCCATCTCGGCAGCCGGGGGATATCCCACCTCGATGAGCGTGAGACCTTTGGCCGGGAGCACCTTGAAATCGCTCGGTCGGTCGAGTTCATCGCGAAGCTCGACGAGACGATCGGAATCGAGCTTGGATTCCCCGACCGCTATGGTTGCCCCGACGAGCGAGCGCACCATGCTGTGGCAGAACGCGTCGGCGCGAACCTCCGCGGTCAACACTCCGTCATCGGCGCGTGTCCAGCGGAAGAGCTCAAGACTGCGCACGGTGGTGGCACCCTCACGGGGCTTGCAAAACGATGCCCAGTCGTGAAGGCCGAGGAGGTCGTGAGCGGCCTCGTTCATGCGATCGAGATCAAGTACAGCCGGGTACCACAGGGTGTGGCCCCGCAGCAGCGGGTTGCGGGGTGCCGAGGCATCCGCCACCCGATACTGGTACCTCCGCCACGTCGCGGAGAACCTGGCATCGAAGCCGTCGGGAGCAAAGGAACCGCACGACACGAAAATATCGGCGTTGAGTCCGGCGATGCCATTGAGTCGTCGTCCAAGGGCACGCGGACCGTCGAAGCGTGCGCCAGGGGCGAGCGGAGGGGTCTTGCCGCGGGGACGGGACAGCACGCCGAGCTGGGCGGCGGTGACATCGAGATGGGCCACCTGTCCGGTTGCGTGCACCCCGGCATCGGTGCGACCAGCGACGGTGAGCGGCGAGACCGGACCGTGCCGGCCGAAGATGATCGCGAGCGCTGATTCGAGCTCGCCCTGCACCGTGCGCAACCCCGGTTGCGACGACCAGCCGAGAAAGTTGCCGCCGTCGTAAGAGAGGTCGAGGCGAATGCGGGTGGTGCCGGGCGCTGGTCCCGACGCCTCGGGAGATGCCTCATCCGCGTTCGCGCCATGCTGATTCTCGACGTCCACATCGGAGAGTCTAGATCGGGCAGCCTGAGGCGAAGACCCAGCGGCGCGACCACCGGCGGAGTTGACCTCCCGCTCGGTCGCGACGAAACTCGAGAGGTCTCCTTATGACTTTCTCTCCCACTGTTTGTGACACTCCGGCTCCGATGCCTGCTCGGGCGCCGGCCGACGGTGCGCCGCAATCTTCCCGCCTCACCGGGCTCGACGGCCTTCGCGCCATCGCGGTGGGGTCGGTGATCCTCTATCACCTCGGTCCCGGCATCATCCCCGGCGGTTATCTCGGTGTCGATGTGTTCTTCGTGATCAGCGGGTTCCTGATCACCGGACTCCTGATCCGAGAAAGAGACTCGAGCGGGCGCATTCGACTTGGCGGATTCTGGATGCGGCGGGCTCGCCGTCTTCTGCCGGCTCTTGTGCTTGTTGTGGTGGTGTCGGCGTCCGCGGCGCTGGTGGTCGGCGGCAATCCGCTCGTGCACCTGGGGCGCCAGCTGCTGGGTGCCGCGACCTTCAGCAGCAACTGGCTGTCTATCGCCGCCGCCCAGAGCTACTTCGACGAAACAACTCCGGAGCTGTTTCGCAACCTGTGGTCGCTCGCGGTCGAGGAGCAGTTCTACCTGGCCTGGCCGTTCGTGATACTTCTTGTGCTGGCGGTGCGCCCGCACCGAGCGCGCGTTTTCATCGTGCTGGCAATCGCAGCAGGCTCGGCCGTGGCGATGGCCGTTCTCGCCGGATCGGGAGACCCCTCGCGGGTCTATTTCGGCAGTGACACCCATAGTTTCGGGCTCGCGATCGGAGCCGCTCTTGCCATCCTTCACCGGGACTGGCCGGCGAGCACCGGTCGATTGGCGCGACGCTTACTGCCCACGATCGCCGCGATCGCCGTGCTCGGAATCGTCGCTTTCGTGATCACGCTTCCGGCGGATAACCCCTTCGTCTACCGCGGTGGCCTCGTGCTGGTGGTGCTGCTCAGCGTGGTGGCGATCGCGGGCGCAATCATCAGCGAGTCGCGCGTGGGTGCGGTGCTCGACTGGAGCCCGCTCCGCTGGATCGGTGCACGCTCGTACGGCCTCTACCTGTGGCACTGGCCGGTTTTCGTGCTGGCAACTCAGGCTCTACCGACGCCCCCGCCAACCGGGACCGAGTGGATGCTCGGCGGTATCGCGCTGACGATCACGGTCGCCTTCGCTGGAGTCTCCTACCGATTCATCGAACATCCGATCCATCGTGACGGATTTCGCGCGACCGTGAGTCGATGGATGGGCAGTCGGCCGCGCTCCCGCCAGCGCATAGGCGCGATCGGTTCGGCGATCGCGCTCATCGTGACGCTCTCCGGTGCGACGGGACGGGCGATACTGGACGACCCTGGTATGACCGATGCGCAGGCGGCGATCACGCACGGTCGTGAATCGGTGCGGCCGTCCAGCCCGAAGCCGTCGACCACCACGGCAACTGGTTCGCCGTCGCCAGGCCCGGCCGCTGTGCCGGGTTCAGCTGCTGTGCCGGATTCAGCTGCTGTGCCGGGGGGAGACCAAATCGACGCCATTGGCGACTCGGTCATGCTGGCCTCGGCTCCGGAGCTACAGGCGGGCTTCCCTGGAATCCAGATCGATGCCGTGGTCTCTCGACAGCTGTCCTCAGCCCCGGCGATCGTGAGGCAGATGCGTGACTCCGGCACACTGCGGCCGGTGCTGCTTATCGGTCTCGGCACCAACGGGCCGATCGATCGGCAATCCCTCGACCAGATCCGCTCTATCGTCGGACCCCACCATGAGATCGTTGTCGTGAGTGTGCAGGCTCCGCGAGGCTGGACAGACGGTGTCAACGACACCCTTACCCGCTTCGCTCAGAAATATCGCTCGGTCGAACTCGCCAACTGGCGGCAAGCCATCTCGACGCGGCTCGATCTTCTCGCCCGAGACCAGATCCATCCCGGTCCGGCCGGTGGCCTCATCTACGTGCGCGCCGTGACGGATGCGTTGCAGCGGCTCGCCGACCTGCCGCCTGCCCGAGGGCCCAACGACTTCGG
>JAYTTG010000026.1:0-10446 GCA_043745175.1 Microbacteriaceae bacterium | reverse complement strand
ATCGGCACCCGACCGGAGGGCAGCTCGGCGATCGTTGAGACATCCAGGTCTCCGAACACGGTCATCGCCACCGTGCGCGGAATCGGAGTCGCCGTGAGCACGAGCACGTGGGGCGGTACCGTGCCCTTACGGCGCAGCGCCTCGCGCTGTTCGACCCCGAATCGGTGTTGCTCATCCACGACCACGAGTCCGAGGTCATAGAAGCCCACACTCTCACTCAGCAGTGCGTGCGTGCCGACGACGATTTGTGCCTGCCCGCTGACGGTCGCGAGGGTGGCCTTGCGCCGATCCGCCGCCGCTAGCTGTCCCGTGATCAGGGTGGGCCGCAGCGTCGCCGTGAGGTCGGGACCAAGCGTCTTCACGATGGAACGAAGGTGCTGGCCGGCCAGCACCTCCGTTGGCGCGAGCAGGGCCGACTGTCCACCACTGTCGGCGACAGCAAGCATCGCGCGCAATGCGACGAGGGTCTTGCCCGATCCGACCTCGCCCTGCACCAGTCGGTTCATCGGAGCGGAAGCCGCGATATCGCTCGCGATCTCCCCCCCGACCCTCGTCTGGTCGCCGGTGAGCACGAACGGCAGCTGCTCATCGAAACGCTCGAGCAGGCCGCCCGGCTTCGGCGCGCGAGGAGTGGCCGATTGGAGCTTCAGCAACGCCCGCTGCTCGAGAAGTGCGGCCTGAAGCACGAACGCCTCCTGGAAGCGCAGGCACTTTTGTGCGGCCCTCCACTCAATGTCTTTCTGCGGCCGATGGATCAACTCGAGGGCTCGCGCGTAGTTCATCAGCCCGCGCTCTGCCCGCACCGCGCCCGGCACGGGGTCATCGAGTGGAGGGAGCGTGTCGAGCAGCACTCCAATGGCCTTGCCCAGCTGCCAGGATGCCACTGCAGCTGTCGCCGCGTAGATCGGTACCGGCTGTTCGGCCCACTTGCGCGCCCTCTCCGCGCCCGCCTCGGAGTCTCCACCCGTGTCATCCGTCTCGAAAAGCTCATAATCGGGATGTGCCAACTGGATTGTGCCGCGGTAGTCCCCCACCTTGCCGGCGAAGATGCCGCGCACGCCGGGTTTCAGGTCGGCCTTACGCCAGGCCTGGTTAAAAAAGGTGAGGGAGAGGATGTCGCTGCCATCGCTGATCGTCACCTCGAGAATCGACCCTTTGCGTGCCCGCATCGTGCGCTCCTGCACCCCGAGTACCTCTGCGACGATCGTGACGTTCTCGTCGACTGACAGCTGAGCGAGAGCGGTGAGCTCGCCGCGGAGGGCGTATCGCCGCGGATAGTGGGTCAGTAGGTCACCAACGGTCACGAGCGCGAGACCCTTCTCGATCGCCGCCGCCGTGCGACCGCCGAGGGCGCCACTGAGCTTGGCATCGAGCGGGGAGTCCACCTCGACAGGTTACCGCCGGGGCCCGACTACCGGCACCAGCTTCCCTACAGCCAGTGCAGCTTCCGGAAGATGACGTAGAGCCCGATGCCGACAACAAGCATCAGTCCGATTGCGAACGGGTAGCCGAACACCCAGCTCAGTTCGGGCATGATTCGAAAGTTCATTCCGTAGACCCCGCTGATGATCGAGGGCGCGAACAGGATTGCCGCCCCGGCCGAGATTTTGCGCGCCTCCTCGGTCTGCCGATTGTTGGCCTCCGTCGTCTCCTGCATTTCCTCGTTCTGCCGTTGAGCCACGAGTGTTGCGTTGACCGTGAGGATGTCCCGAAGGAGGATGCAGAACTCGTCTACGCGCTCTGTCACGTGAGCGACATGGTCCGCCACATCGCGCAGGTACTGCTGAAGATCGTCGCCGATCCCGTACTTGTCGAACCCGCTCGAGAGTTGATCGAGCATACTGACCAACGGCACAGCCGCGCGCTGAAAGTCGATGACCTCCCTGATGAGTTCGTAGATGCGCCGTGAGACGCCGGGATCCCCGCCGAATACCTGCGTCTCGATTTCATCGATGTCGTTGGCGAGGCCCGCGACGACGGGAACATAGGCATCGACCACCGCATCGAGAATCGCATAGAGAACTACCTCCGTGCCACGCGCGAGCAAGTCGGGAGTGCCCTCGAGACGCCGGCGTACCAGCGACAGATCGGGCGATTCGGAGTGGCGAACAGTGATGACGAAGTTCTGCCCGATGAACACGTGGAGTTCGCCGAACTCCACCTCTTCTTTCGCATCGAGGTAGCGCGCCGCCCGAAGGACTACGAAAAGTGCGGAGCCGTAGCGCTCGATCTTCGGGCGCTGGTGCGCGAGAATTGCATCCTCGACGGCGAGCTCGTGAAGCCCGAACTGTGCAGCGAGCGACGTGAGTTCCGGGGTGGTCGGGCGATAGAGGCCGATCCACGCCATAGCTCCGGGGCGGGCGTCGAGCGCCGCGTAGGTCTCACTGAGCGAGGCCGGAGTCTCGACGCGGTATCCGTTCTCGTAGATGGCGTTGTTGACCAGGCTTGAGCGCACCTGCCGGGGGCGGGTGCTGGCACGCTCGTTGGAGCGGCGGGAGTTCGCGGTCGCAACGACAGCGCGCGGAAGGGCTTTCGAAAATCGCGTGCCATGACCAAAATGGTAGTCCCGTCGAGTGAACAATTCGGGTAGCCCGGTAGGGTCGGACTCGATGACTCGAATAATCTCCGGATTCGCCGGATCCATTGCCCTCAAGACGCCAGGGGACGGCACCCGCCCCACCAGCGACCGCGTGCGCGAGGCGATTTTCTCCGCGCTCGAATCCCGGGACGCGATCGACGGCGCGCGGGTACTCGATCTCTACGCCGGATCCGGAGCACTCGGCCTCGAAGCCGCCAGCCGTGGCGCGGCCTTCGTGCGTCTGGTCGAACGAGGCGGAGTGGGTACAACAGTCTGCCGGACGAACGCCGCAGCGGTGCTCGCGCAAGCGCCGCGCGGTTCGTCACTACGCATCGAGGTGAGCGGGCGGCTCGTCCAGTCATTCCTCACCAGCAATCCAGAGACCTGGGACCTGGTCTTTCTCGACCCCCCATACGACCTGCCCGAAGCCGAGCTCGCGCAAAACCTCTCGTCGCTCGCCTCGCGCCTCGAACCGGATGCCGTAGTCTGCCTCGAGCGCAGCAGTCGCTCCCCCGAGCCGACCTGGCCGCCCGGAATCGAGCTGGACCGTCGCAAGGACTACGGAGACACGACCCTGTGGTGGGCGAGCGCGGTGAATGTGCCGGTCGACTAGGCTTCGCCGGTCGAGTGGGGCGCCGCGGGGCACCGCGGGTCACTGCGGGTCGCTGCGCTGTCCTGAGTGGCGAGAACTACAGCTGCGTTAGCCGGCACAGTCACACGGGGAACATGCTTTTCTCGCCGGTCACAAGCGCAGGCAGACGGATGAGCCGTCTCGAGCCCGGCGCGCTCTTCGGAGTCGGCTCAGCCTGCAGTCCCGGCCCAGTCTCGATAGGGATCCCACCCGGCAGAGTCGTGGGGTGAGCCGTCCACCGTGAGACCCTCGGCGTCGACGCACACTCCGATACGACGGAATCCCGCGGGCAACACAACACCAGGAGGGAAGGTCGCGAGCAACGAGTGATCCTCTCCCCCTCCGAGCGCGAGAGCAGGATCGTCGCCCAACGCCGCCGTGGCGAAGTTGATTCCCACACCGCTGGCCCGTGCGAGGCGAGCGGAGTCGATCGCGAGACCGTCGCTCAGGTCGAGCATCGCTGTCGCCCGCGCGAGGGCGGCAGCGCGACCGGCGGCGATCGGCGGGGTCGGAGCGAGCTGCGCCACGGTGCGCGATCGCAGCGCGGTGGCGAGCGCGGCATCCGGTCGCCCCGATGCGTCGATGGCCTCGGCGAAGAGCAAACGCAGGGCTGCCGCGGCCTCGCCGAGCACACCCGCTACTGCCACGATATCTCCGGGCACGGCGCCGGAGCGAAGCACCGGTTCACGTCCCTCGAGATCCCCGAATGCGGTCACGGCGATCGTGAGAGTGGCCGAGACCGAAAGATCCCCACCGACGACACCGCACCCGGGCGCGAGTGACTCGCAGGCGTCGCGAAGCCCATCGGCAATGCCCTCGAGCAGCGAGACGGGCGAGTCGGCGGGTGCGGCGATGGCCACGACGAGCGCGGTCGGTACGGCACCCATGGCCGCGACATCCGCCAGATTGGAGGCGGCGGCCTTCCAGCCGAGGTCATGTGGGGTCGACCAGGCGAGGCGGAAGTCTGGGCCGTGAATCATCATGTCGGTGGTCACGACGAACCGTCCGTCGGGAGCAGCGACGAGGGCCGCATCATCGCCCGGGCCGAGCAGGGCGGATGCCGCTGCGGGCAGCCGCGGGAAGATGCGCGCCAGCACCGCAACCTCCCCGATGCCTCCGAGAGTGTCGGGAGCGGCCGATTCCGGCGTGATCGTCATGTTCCAAACGGTAGCCTGAAACCGATGAACACGAAGCGCACGGTCCTCGCGCTCGGCCTGCTCGCCCCGATGCTCCTCGCACTGCTCACGGCTTGCGCGCCCACGGTCCCGCTCACGCCGGCCGCCGACGCCACAAATCCGAAGTGCGCAGAAATCATCGTGCGCCTGCCGACCTCTGTCGTGGAGCAGCCGCTGCGCCAGACGAATGCCCAGGCCACGGGTGCGTGGGGCAACCCGGCCTCGGTGCTTCTGCGCTGCGGAGTGCCGCAGCCGGCCCCCTCCGCCACCTGCTCGACCGTAAACGGTATCGACTGGGTGGTGGATATATCGGGCTCACCTCGATACGTGTACACGACCTACGGCCGGTCGCCCGCCACGCAGGTAGTGGTCGACACGAAGCTCACCCAGGGCCAGGAGGCCATCATTCTGGATGCCCTCTCGAACGCCGTCGGATCTATCGCGCAGACCAAGCAGTGCACCGGCCACGACCCCGGTTTTGTGCCGGAACCGACGCCGAGCCCGTAGCCCAAGAGCCCGTCAGTCAAGAGCCCGCAGCGCGCCAACTGCGGCACTCTGTCGCCACGATCCGAGAAGAGCGACGATCTGCCGCAGTTCGCGTACGACTTCGGCATTATTCGACGAGGATTGCCGGGGCGTCGTCGTCCGTGGTGAGGTGCGGCGCGATGTCGCGGGGATTCATCGTGCCGGCGAGCACCTGGGCCACCTGCTCGACGATCGGCATGTCCACCCCGCGGGCGGCGGCGAGTTCGAGGATCGGGGCGACCGAGGAGAGGCCTTCGGCCGTCTGGTTCATCTGCTTCACCACATCTGTGAAGCTGTAGCCCTGGCCGAGCAGTCGCCCGGCGGTGTTGTTTCGCGAGAGCGACGATTCGCAGGTCGCGATGAGGTCGCCGAGTCCCGCGAGGCCGGAGAGCGTCTGCGCGAGGCCGCCGTAGGCGACGGCGAAGTCCGTCATCTCGACGAGTCCACGGGTGATGATCGACGCCTTCGTGTTCTCGCCGTAGCCCACGCCGTCGACGATGCCGATAGCCACGGCGATGAGGTTCTTGAGCACTCCCCCGAACTCGGTGCCGATCACATCCGTATTCACGAACGAGCGGAAGTACGGGTTCGTCGCCGCTGCCGCCACGATTGTTGCCGTCTCGAGCGCGGTCGAGGAGACAACGGCCGCTGTCGGCTGCTCCTTGGCGATCTCGAGCGCGAGGTTCGGTCCGGATGCCACGGCCACGAGATCCCGATCGATCTCGAGCTCCTGCATAATGACCTCGCTCATGCGGTCACCGGTGCCTTTTTCGACGCCCTTCATGAGACTCACGATGATCGCGTCGGTCGGAATCAGCCCCCTTACGATCCGCAGGTTCTCGCGCAGCGACTGGCTGGGAACAGAGATAAACACGATCTCTGCGCCGTCAAGCACATCAGGGATGAACGACGATGCCCACAGATTTCGGGGCAGGTTGATGCCCGGCAGGTAGTCACTGTTGCGCTTAGACTGCGAGATCTCGCGGGCGAGCTCCGGGCGGCGCGCCCAGAGTGCGACATCCGAACCTCCGTCAGCAAGCACCTTGGCGAAGGTGGTGCCCCAGCTGCCGGCGCCGAGGACGGCGACGCGCCGCACCCCGGGAAGCGACAGGCGAATGGGCAATGTCATGGGATTAGGGTTGTTCAAAACGTCCGATCTCACTCTGGCTGTGCTTGCTTGGATCCCAGGTTTCGGCAGGCACCGGCTCGTCGCGCAGGTCGGCGAGCAGCTTCGTGATCTCCGTCATGAGCACGGCGGTCGCCGCCGTAAGCAGCTTTGGATCGAGTCCCTTGCCGCGGAACGCGGAGAGGTCCACCGGGTCGCCGATCTTCACGGTGATGGTCTTGCGCGGAAAGAGGCTGATCTTCTTGCCGTACCGCGGCATGACGTATTGGGTGCCCCAGTGCGCAACCGGAATCAGCGGAATGTCGGCGAGCAGCGCCATCCGCACCGCTCCCGTCTTTCCGCGCATCGGCCACAGGTCCGGGTCCCGAGTGAGCGAGCCCTCCGGGTAGATCACGACGGCGTAGCCGGCACGCACGAGAGCGTCTGCTGCCGCAATCGGATCGTGTCCGCGCACGACACCGGCGCGCTCCACCGGGATCTGTCCGGAGGTACGCAGGAACCATCCCATGACCGGCACGGTGAACAGGGATGCCTTGGCGAGGTAGCGCGGAACGCGCCCGAGTTTGTACATAACTCGCCCGATCACCACCGGGTCGATCTCACTGTAGTGGTTGGGTGAAAAGACGAAAGCACCGCTCTTGGGCAGTTTGTGTCCGTCGATAATCGCATAGCGAGCGAGGATTTCCATCGGAGGCACAAGCAGGAACGCCAGCAGGCGGAAAATCGGAATCTTCTCAGATTTCACCCTCGGGGATACCGTTTTCTCCCAGGCACGTCGATCGGAAGCCTCATCGCCTGCCAACGGGCTATCCCTCGAAGACGAAGTCGGCCCCGAGTACTTCAAGCTTGTCGATAAAGTGCTCGTATCCCCGGCTGATGATTCCCACGTTGCTCACGGTTGAGACGCCTTCCGCAGTGAGTGCCGCGATGAGATAGCTGAATCCACCACGGAGGTCGGGCACTCGCACGTTCGCGCCGTGCAGCTTCGTCGGGCCGGTGATGACCGCGGCCTGCTCGAAGTCCCGGCGAGCGACCCGGCGAGGGTGATTGGGCAGGCCCTCCTTGTGCACAACGATGTTCGCGCCCATCTCGTTGAGCGCCTCGGTGAACCCGAAGCGATCCTCGTATACGGTCTCGTGAACATAGGAGACCCCGGTGGCCTGGGTGAGCGCCACTATGAGCGGCTGCTGCCAATCCGTCATGAAGCCGGGATGAACATCCGTCTCGATGGTCACCGGCTTCAGCTCTCCACCCGGATGGTAGAAGCGGATGCCGTCGTCTTCGACGTCGAACGCCCCACCGACCTTGCGGAAGACGTTGAGGAAGGTCATCATCTCGCTCTGGCGGGCGCCATCGACGAAGATGTCGCCCTTGGTGGCGAGAGCCGCGGCAGCCCAGCTGGCCACCTCGTTGCGATCGAACAGCGCACGGTGCTTATAGCCCTCGAGACGATCGACGCCCTCGATCAGGATCACGCGATTGGGCTCGACCGAAATAATTGCGCCCATCTTTTGCAGGATGGCGATGAGATCCATGATCTCCGGCTCGATGGCCGCGTTCTTCAACTCGGTGGTGCCCTTCGCGCGCACGGCGGTGAGCAGCACTTGCTCGGTCGCGCCGACGCTCGGGTACGGCAACTCGATATTGGCGCCATGCAAACCGTCCGGAGCCGTGATGTAGATGCCCTCGAAGGACTTATCCACGACAGCACCGAAGGCACGCAGTGCGTCGAGGTGGAAGTCGATGGGGCGATCACCGATGCGGCAACCACCGAGATCGGGAATGCGCGCCTCACCGAGACGGTGAAGCAGCGGACCGCAGAACAGGATTGGGATGCGGCTGGATCCGGCATGCGCGTCGATCTCCGCGAAGTGCGCTTGCTCCACGTTCGCCGTGTCGAAGTGCAGCGTCCCGGCTTTCGGTGCGGTGACGATCACGCCGTAGACCTCGAGGAGCCCGCGCACAACCTCGACGTCGCTGATGTCGGGCACGTCGCGCAGGGTGCTCGGGGTCTCGCCCAGAAGGGCCGCCACCATGGCCTTGGTGGCCAGGTTCTTCGCACCGCGCACGGCGATGCGACCCTTGAGCGGGTTTCCGCCGGTAATGGTGATCTCGTCCGACTTCAGTCCCATCCGCTGTCCTGCCTTGTGGGCATCTGTTGCTAGGGGGTTCATTTATTCACCTGCATCCTTGTGGTCCGTGGCCTGCTGTAACGGAAGAGTGAGCGGACGCCAGGCCTCCCGATGACTCTCGAACTCGGTGATCTGCGCCTCGTTGCGCAGTGTGAGCCCGATGTCGTCCAGCCCTTCCAACAGCCGCCATCGAGTGTAATCGTCGATCTGGAATGGCACGGTGAGGCCACCGATCGTCGCCGTTTTGGCCCCGAGGTCGACGGATGCCTCGATGCCGGGTTGGGCGTAGATCCGTGCCAACAGGGCCTCGAGGTCTGACTCGCTGATCTCGCCCGCGAGCAGTCCCTGCTTGCCGGAGTTTCCCCGGAAGATATCGCCGAACCGCGGGCTGAGCACGGCGTGGAAGCCATAGTCGCGCAGCGCCCAGACCGCGTGCTCACGACTGGATCCGGTGCCGAAGTCGGGGCCGGCGATGAGTACTCGGCCCCCAGCGAAGGCCGGGTTGTTGAGCACGAAATCGGAATCCTGCCGCCACGCGAAGAACAGCGCGTCGTCGAAACCGGTCTTGGTCACCCTCTTGAGGAACACGGCGGGGATGATCTGGTCGGTATCGACGTTGGCGCGCTCGAGCGGCACCGCGACGCCCGTAACCACAGAAACCTTGTCCATCAGTTGTTTCCTCCGGCGGTCGAGTAAGGCGCTCCGGCCCCCGCATCGAGACCCGCTGTATCGATACCAACTGTCTCGAGGCCAAGATCCCAGGGGCTCGACAGGGTCCCTCGAATCGCCGTGGCCGCGGCCACCAGCGGGGACACCAGGTGCGTGCGCCCGCCCTTGCCCTGCCGTCCCTCGAAGTTGCGGTTGGAGGTGGAAGCACACCGCTCGCCCGGTGCAAGTTGGTCGGGATTCATCCCGAGACACATCGAGCAGCCGGCGAATCGCCATTCCGCGCCGAAATCCTTGACGATCTTGTCGATACCCTCCGCCTCGGCCTCGATGCGCACGCGGGCCGATCCCGGCACGACCATGACGCGCACGCCATCCGCCTTCTTCTGGCCCCTGATGATCGAGGCAAAGGCCCGCAGATCTTCGATGCGGCTGTTGGTGCACGAGCCCATGAACACCGCGTCGACGTGGATTTCCTTGAGCGGAGTGCCCGCTTCGAGGTCCATGTACTCGAGGGCGCGCTCGGCGGAGGCCCGCTCGTTCGCAGTGACCATTGTCGTCGGGTCCGGAACCGTGCCGCTGAGGGAGGCGCCCTGGCCCGGGTTGGTGCCCCAGGTGACGAATGGCTCAAGTTCACTCGCGTCGAGGAACACCTCGGCGTCGAACACGGCGTCGACGTCGGTAGCGAGGGTCTCCCAATAGGCGACCGCTGCGTCCCAGTCCGCACCCCGGGGAGCGTGCGCGCGCCCCTGAAGGTAGTCGTAAGTGACCTGGTCGGGCGCGATCATGCCCGCGCGTGCGCCCGCCTCGATCGACATGTTACAGACCGTCATCCGGCCCTCCATCGACAGCGAGCGGATAGCGCTGCCCCGGAATTCGAGCACATAGCCCTGCCCACCGCCGGTGCCGATCTGTGCGATTACGGCGAGAATGATGTCTTTCGCCGTCACCCCGGGTCGCAGTGCGCCCTCGACAGTGATCGCCATCGTCTTGAACGGCGTGAGCGGCAGGGTCTGCGTGGCGAGCACGTGCTCAACCTCGCTGGTGCCGATTCCGAAGGCCATGGCACCGAAGGCACCGTGGGTGGAGGTGTGCGAGTCACCGCAGACGACGGTGATGCCCGGCATCGTCAGGCCGAGCTGGGGGCCGACCACGTGAACGATGCCCTGCTCGATATCGCCAAGCGAGTGCAGGCGCACGCCGAACTCGGCACAGTTGTTGCGCAGGGTCTGGATCTGGGTACGGCTGGTGAGGTCGACGATCGGCTTATCGATGTCGAGAGTCGGCGTGTTGTGGTCCTCGGTGGCGATGGTGAGGTCGAGACGACGTACCGGGCGGCCGGCGAGACGCAGTCCGTCGAAGGCCTGGGGGCTCGTCACCTCGTGCACGAGGTGGAGGTCGATGAAGATGAGATCGGGAGTGCCGCCCTCACCTTTCACGACGAGATGGTCGTCCCACACCTTTTCGGCGAGAGTGCGGGGGTGGGCCGGGGTTACATCATTCATTAGTCGTGTGCTCTCCTATACCAAACGGTGGTCAGCCAGCGGCGCGTCAACCCGCACCAGACTCCGCGACGAGGGAGGCCTGGAAACTAGGACTCGTCGCGGCTACGA
>JAYTTG010000025.1:0-2821 GCA_043745175.1 Microbacteriaceae bacterium | reverse complement strand
GTGCGGGGGGTACCCGGGGTCGAGAAGACCTTGAACCGGGTGCCCGAGTTACCGAACGCCCACGACGGCAGCTCAATAGCCTGCTCGGCAAGCAACGGTTCGATATCGGAGAAGGTTGTCATGAGGGAATCCCGTTCTGTTTAACACTGGAGAGCTGGTCATCGAGGTTGAACACCTCGTCGAGGTAGAGGAAAGCCTGGTCGGCCGGAACGTCGAGGTCGACGAAGTGCTCGGTCATTGCGGCCTGCCACCGTGCGTTCACGGGAGCGGCTGCCATACCGTCGAGGTTGGCCTGCAGGTCTTCGGTTTCGAAGTAGCCGATAACCAGGCCGTCCGGCGACACGAAGATCGAATAGTTGCGCCAGCCGGTGTCGTGGAGGGCGTGGAGCATGTCGCCCCAGACGGCGGCATGCGCCTTTCGATAGGCATCGATGTGATCGGGCTTCACCTGAAGCTGGAAGCAGACGCGCTTCATGAAGGCCACCGCCCGAGAGCTGCCATGTCGACATGGCGGTGCTCGATGCCGAGCAGGGAGGCGGCGGCGCGGATGTCTCCGGCCCGATGCCCGACGCAGAGCGCCCAGTGGTGCCCGATACCGGTCTGTGACCACTCGTCGACCCAGAGGCCGGGATCCCCACCGAAGTCGACGCGGGAGGTCGTGTTACCGATCGCGAGCAGGGGGCCCGGTACGACGGCGCCCTCACTGGTGATGAAGGTGAAGCTACCGTCGCGGTCCTGGCCGATGCCGAAGGTCGTGACCGGGCCCTGCTTCACATCGAACTCGACCGACACGCCATAGCCGCGCTTGCCGTGGTAGACGCCGAGTCCGCGCAACAGCGGATCGCGTTCAGACACGGCGAGGTGGGCCGGTCCGTCGTGGCCCATCTCTACCACATTGTCGAGGAAGTTGAGGGCCTGGATCTCGGTGAACGACCCGCCGGCACCGATGCTGTGGGCCGCGAGCATCGCGAGGCTGGTGCGCAATTCGTACTCGCCGACGAAGGGAATGCCGCGGGCGGTGAGGAGCGACGCTCCGAGGATCATGCCGGCACCGAGCCGCTCGTGCTGTTCGCCCTGCAAGCCGCGGTGGTAATAGGCGGCGGAATCGAGGTCGAAATCCTCGACGAGTCGATCGAGCCCGACCGAGACCTTGGCGCCCCAGGCGAAGTCATCCTCCTTCACTGAGGGGTCGAGCGTGAACAGCGATCTGGCGAGTTCCATGCGCTCCGTCACCTGCGCATCCGTGACCTCCGCAACGCGGACGCGAAGGTCGTCGAATTCGAGGACCTCGACGTGGGAACCGAACTGGGTCGAGACGAGGGTGAGGTCGGTGGAGACGTCCAGCATGCCCGGATAGAGGTGGCCAAGGAGTCCATGGCGGGCATTCCGAAGCACCGAACGCACACCGGCGGCATGCACCCACTGGTCGATCCGCGCCCAGGCGGACTCCTGCTTGAGGTGACCGGAGACGGACCGGAAGGGGATACCGGCGCGGCGGAAGACATTCGCCACCTCCGGCACGGGGCACTGGCCGCAGTACGCGAGCCATTTGCCGGTGTCGAAGTTCGCGTGGTCCATCGCCTCGGTGGGCTGGAGGTCGATCACCAGCACGGGTGTCTTGGCGCGCTGCGCGATCGGCAGCACCATCGACGACGTGAGGTAGGTGGTGAGGAAGATGACGATGAGGTCGCAATCGGCCACGCGCAGCCTCTCGGCCGCGACGTTCGCCTCCGGGGCATCCGAAATGAATCCGACGTCGATCACCTCGGCGTCGATTGCAGTGAAACGCGACGTCACGTAGGCCGAGGATTCCTGCAGCTGCGGAAGAAGATCGGGAAATTGCGGCCAATAGGCGGCGAGGCCCCCGGCCACGAGACCAATCCGGGTCTGGCGGCGCCTCCGCGGCGCGAGAGCGTTAGCGGCGGTGAGGAGGGAAGTCATCAATGCTCCGAGGGGATCAGCCGGCACGAGCTCTGCCGGCGAGAAAAACGGGGAAGGGGGAAGTGGTTGCCCGGACCGAGCGAGTCGGTCCGGGAAACCACGACGAGTGAACTTAGAAGTTGTACTTGTCGATGTTGTTGGCGTCGAACTCTGTCGGAGGCCCGACGATCACGGTGTTGTCAGTGCCGACCTTTAAGGTGCCGAGATCGCCAGCTGTGAAGGAGTCGCCTTCCTTGCCGGTGATCGTGCCGGCAACGAGCGCCTTGGCGGCGTAGACCGCTGCCGTGCCGATCTTCGCCGGATCCCAGAGTGCGAACGCCTTGACGGTGCCGTCCTTGACGTACTCGCGCATCTGGTTCGGAAGTCCGAGACCGACCAGCGCGACCTTGCCCTTGTAGGACGAGGTGGAGAGGTAGCGAGCGGTCGCCGCGATACCGACCGTTGTGGGCGAGATGATGCCTTTGAGGTTCGGATAGCTGGAGAGCAGACCCTGAGCGACCTGGAACGAAGTCGTGTCGTCGTCGTTTCCGTAGACGGTCGCGACGAGGTTGATCTTCGCGTATTTTGGGTTCGACTTGAGTTCGGCCTTCATGAACTCGATCCAGGCGTTCTGGTTCGTCGCGTTGGCCGTTGCCGAGAGAATAGCGATGTCACCCGCATAATCGATTTGCTCGGCGACCTGCTTCACCTCGATCAGTCCGACATCTTTCGAGACGACCTGGTTGATGAAGAGGCTGCGGCAGTTCTTGGCGGTGTCGGAGTCGAAGGTGATGATCTTCGCGCCCCCGGTCTTCGCCTGGTTGAGCGCCGAGCAGACCGCGTTCGGGTCGTTGGCGGCGATTGCGATGACGTCGATCTTCTTCTGGGTGAGCGTGTTGAT
>JAYTTG010000024.1:0-2842 GCA_043745175.1 Microbacteriaceae bacterium | reverse complement strand
GTGAGCCAAAGGAATACATCACCCTGAACGTGCACGCGACCGACCTGACGATCGAATTGCCGATCGAAAACGTCGAGCTCATCGGAGTGCGCGACGTGATCGACAGCGCCGGAGTCGAAGCGGTCTTCGACGTTCTGCGCAGCGACATGGTCGAGGAACCCGGCAACTGGTCCCGCCGATTCAAGGCAAACACCGAAAAAATGGGTAGCGGCAGCGTTTATCGCGTCAGTGAGGTCGTGCGCGACCTGTGGCGCCGTGACCAGGACCACGGCGTGTCGGCTGGCGAGAAGCGGATGCTGCTCAAGGCTCGACAGATCTTGATTTCCGAGCTCGCACTCGCCCAGAACTCCACTGACGAAGAGGCCTCCGTGGTGCTCGACGAAGTGCTGGCGACCGTCTCGGTCTAGTGCTTCAGCCTCGCGAGATCGATCGGCCGGTCATCGCTACCAACCGCTCGTGCCTGCTTCACCCTTGAACGGTCCGACAACTTTCGAGGTAATCCAGCCACCGTAGAAATCGCCGGCCTGCGGCGTGATGATCTCGCCGGCGACCTCGCAGGAGTCCATCGCCGAAGGGTATACGGCCACGCGGTCCGTCAACAACTCGTATCCGGGGCTCGGGTTCGGGTAGTACCAGCCCGCGGACTCGGCCCTGGCCGAGCGGGCGAGCACCGTCAGGTACTTCGCCGCGCCCTTGAACTCGCAGAAGCTGGAGCCGGGGGCTTGTTCGAGCGAACCCATCCGGAACGCGGAGCGGGATAGGTAGTAGACCGGCGGATGACTCGTCTCGAGCACCCGCACGGCATCCGTCGTGTCGACGATCGTCTCGCCCCCGAACCGGATGCGAATGCGGTCGGTTGTTGTTTCGACGCGGGGCGGGCGAGGGTAGTCCCAGACCGATTCCTGGCCGGGGCCGGGAACGATGGGGCGAATGGGAGGGCGCATAGTGGAATCCTGCTCTTCGAATCTGGGTCGATCCCGAGTGTGTCGCGCTCCTGACTCGAACGCTCCGCAGCACACATTGAAGGGATGCCGGCATGAATGACTCCGTCATGACCATTATCTGGATCGTGTCCTTCGTGCTCGTGGCGGTGACGGTGACGGGTCTCTCGCGCCGCGTCGGTTGGTCCGCACCCATCGCGCTGGTGGCCGTTGGGGCACTCGCCTCCTTCATCCCGGGGCTGCCACGGATCGAGGTGCGCCCGGAACTCGTGCTCTACGGGCTGTTGCCTCCGCTGCTGTTCGCCGCGGCGATACGCACCTCACTGGTGGATGTGCGGGCCCGACGCGATAGCATTCTCGCCCTCTCGGTAGGGCTCGTGCTGTTTACGGTGGTGGTCGTCGGATTCTTCACCTGGCTGATCGTGCCGACGATCACGCTCGCCACCGGATTCGCCTTCGCCGCGGTTGTCGCCCCGACGGATGCCGTGGCGGTGACCTCGATCTCCGGTCGCCTCAAACTTCCCCGTCGGCTTGTCACGATTCTCGAAGGGGAGAGCCTTTTCAACGATGCCGCAGCACTTGTGGCACTGTCAGCGGCGATTACGGCGATCGTCGGCACCTTCAACCCGTGGGCGGTCGCCTTGGATTTCGTGCTCGCGGTGGTGGTCGGCGTGGGCTTCGGTCTTGCCGCGGGATACGGCCTCTCCGCGATCCGTAAGCAATTGAAGGCACCGGTGCTCGATACCAGCCTCTCGCTGGTGACACCATTCGTCGCCTTTTTCCCCGCGCAGTTGCTCCACGGCTCGGGGGTACTCGCCGTCGTGATCGCGGGCCTCATCGTTGGGGTCAACGCGCCCGTCGTGCAGTCGGCGCAGGCGCGTATTGCGGATTCGGTGAATTGGCGAACCATTCGCTTCCTTCTCGAGAATTCCGTCTTCCTGTTCATTGGACTCAATCTGAAGGGCATCCTTGGCGGGGTCGCAAACTCGGGCCTTAGCGTCGTCGAGACGGTCTTCATCTCCGTGGGCATGCTGCTTTTCCTCGTGGTGGCGCGGTTTGCCTGGATCGTCTCCGTTCGCACTTTTTACCGCTTAGGACCGAAACGTTTTCGGGGGCGCGACATGAGCTGGAACACCACCGTGGCGATCGGATTCTCCGGGATGCGTGGTGTGGTGACGCTCGCGGCGGTGTTCCTCCTACCCGACGGAACCCCCCAGAAATCATTCTTGCAATTCCTCGCCTTCGCGGTTGTGATCGGCACCCTACTGCAGGGATTGGCCCTGCCGGTGATCATCCGGCGGTTGAAGTTGCCGCCACCGAACACCGACCAGGAACTTGTCGAGGCACAGATGTTGATGGCAGAGGCGCGGGCGGCCGGTGTCGTGCAGCTGGATTCGGAGAGAATGGAAACGGACGACGCGGCCGTCGTTGACCGTCTCCGCAACGACGCCGCGCGGCTCGGGGAATCGTTACTCAGCCCGGGTGCCGATGGCGTGGAACCGGCCCAGGCCGTCTTCGGGCGCCTGCGACTTGCGATGATCGATGCCGAGCGTGCAGCGGTGCTGGTCGCCCGCAGGGAGGGCCGCTACCAGGAGCCGGCGGTGCGCGCCATCCTCGCTTCGATCGATGCCGAGGAAGTGGCGGTGCGGGCGATCCTGCGCAACAACAGGAATGACGGCTGAACTCAGGCACGGCCGACCAGTCAGCGCCTCAGCGACAGAGCTATCTCTAACGGGGTCTGGCCTCTTGTTAGCCCGTGGTCTGCTCGCCGGCGAGAATCCGTGCCAGCGCCGCCGTGATCTCTGATCGCGCCGTGGCACTCGAGATCGTCGCCACGCCGTCGCCGGGCTGCAGTCCGTAGTCGCCGAAGCGGGCGTGGTTACTCCCCGGGATCTCGACGA
>JAYTTG010000023.1:0-10556 GCA_043745175.1 Microbacteriaceae bacterium | reverse complement strand
CCGCCGGGAATCCGGCCTCGGGGCGCGGGAACCAGACATGCACCTGCCCGGTACCGATCGAGTTCTCGTATTCGCTGTAGAGCACTCCTGGAGCGGTGCACGCCTCTTCGCCGATCGCTCCGATCGTGAGCAACCAATGCCCGAACATGCCCTCGGGGCGCACCTTGTGGAATGCCGGCATCGTCTCGAGCACCCTCGCGTGGTCGCCCGTCGTGAACCAGTCGAGGCGCTCGTAATCGGCGGCGCGGGCAGCCTCCGAGAAGATGTGGCTCGGGTCGGCCATCTCGTGCTTGCGCAGCTCGCGCAGCTTATAGAAGGTGTGCGAGAGGGCCCCGGAGGCAAGCAGGATAACCCGTCGATCGCTCTTCGCAATCGCCTCCCCGATCGCGCGGCCGGCCCGCAGGAAGTCCTCATCCGTCGCGGTCTGGCAGAGGCTCACGCTAATCCACTTCTTGTCAGGAAGCCCTTCACCGAGGTATTTCCAGAGGTTGATCGTCGCGTACATCACCGGCAGATCCGGGTCGTCTATGGGGGTGATCCAGGTACCGTTCTTCTCGGCCTGCGCGCCGATGAGCGTGGCGAGTTCCGGGTCGCCCCGGTAATCGAAGGGCACGCCATGCATGCCTCGCGGAAGTTCCTCGGAGGTGAACAGGCCATGACGGCGCTCCTGCGAGGTGACAATGAACTCGACGGTGGATGCCCAGTGGCTGTCGAGCACGATGACGGTGTCGTAGTCCCCGGACTCGAAAACATCCGTCCTCAGCTTCTCCAAGCCCGAGACGAGCGTGGAGTCCTTGCCCTCGTTGAGCTCCCTGCGCGTCTGAACCGGCAGCATGATGGTGGGCACGTGCGCGATGAGGCCCACACCGACAATTTCACCCATGAGCTATTCCTTCCATCCGTTGGGAGCGACGACCGTGTTTTTCACGTCCGCATAGAAATCGAAAGACCAGGTGCCGCCCTCACGGCCCACCCCGGACTTCTTCGAGCCGCCGAAGGGAGCCCGGAGGTCACGCACGAAGAAGCAGTTGACCCAGATCGTGCCGGCCACGAGACGTGTCGTGATCGCCTCGGCATGGACACGGTCGCCCGCCACGACCACGGCGGCGAGACCGAATTCCGTGCCGTTCGCGAGCTCGATCGCCTGCTCGTCAGTGGCGAAGGTCTGCATGGTCAGCACCGGCCCGAAGACCTCCTGCGTCACGATCTCGCTGCCGGGTGCCGGTTCGTCCACGAGGGTTGGGCGGAAGTAGAGACCGCCGAGCCGGGAATTCTGCTCGCCGCCGAAGACAATGGTCGCGCCATCCGCCTTCGCGCGATCCACGAAGCCCGTGATCCGCTCGAGGTGGGTGCGATGAACCTGAGGCCCGATGTCGCTGAGCGGATCCCGCGGATCGCCCTGCACGAGCGACTCCACCTTGAGGGTGAAGGCCGTGGTGAACTCGGCCGCGATGCTCTCGTGTACAAGCAGTCGCGTGCCCGACAGGCAGACCTGGCCAGCGTTGTCATATTGCTCTACCGCGAGGGATGCCGCGAGCTCGATGTCCGCATCCGCGAGCACGATGCACGGGCTCTTGCCCCCAAGCTCGAAGCTGCACGGGGTGAGGTTCTCTGCCGCCGCACGCGCGATGGTCTTGGCCGTCGGTACAGAGCCGGTGAAGGAGATGCGGCTGAGCGCGGGGTGCGCGACGAGCGCGGCGCCAGCTTCGGCCCCGTAGCCCTGCACGACGTTGAACACGCCATCGGGGAGCCCGGCCTGCTTGGTGAGGTCGGCGAAGAAGGATGCCGTGAGCGGCGTCCACTCCGCGGGCTTGAGCACCACAGTGTCGCCAGCGGCAAGCGCCGGGGCGATGCGCCAGGTGGCGAGCATCAGTGGGGCGTTCCAGGGGGTGACGATGGCCGCGACGCCGGAGGGGTCCCACGAGATGTGGTTGGTGTGTTCGCGCGTCTCGAAGTCTTCGGTGTCAAGATGCTCGACGAGCCAGTCAGCGAAGAAGCGGAAGTTGTGGGCGACTCGCGGCATGACCCCGCGCAGGTTGCTTCGCAGCAGGCCGCCGTTATCGAGGGTCTCTATGTTGGCGAGCGCGTCGACGTTCTGATCGACGAGGTCGGCGATGCGGTGCAGGATCGCGGCACGCGCCGTCGGTGAGGTCGCCGCCCAGCCGGGGAAGGCATCCCGGGCGGCCTGGACGGCCAGCTGCACCTCTGAGTCGCCACCGCGGGAAATATCCCCGAGAAACGAGCCATCGATAGGTGAGTTGTTGGAAAAGGAGGCATCGGATGCCACGCGCGCACCACCGATGTAATGGCGCGTGTCGACCGTGACACCCGCGACCTCGATTCGGTGAGGTATCGCGCGGTGGATGCTGTCCGTGCTGTCTATCAAGCGACCCCTCCTGCCGGGCGACTCCTCGTAAATTCATTCGGATGCTAATGAATGACCATAGCGAATCTCAGGAGGCTCTACAACCATCCCGTCTAGCCGTGTCACCGGCACCTTCCCAGCCGGAACAGTGTGAAACTACTGTGGTTTGCTTTTCTTCCGGTGAGGTTCTGAATCTCGGGTAAGCGTCGCCGTAATGAGTCGAGGGTGTTGTGTTTGAAGCGTTATTGCGCATGCGCCTTGTGGATGGGCCTGTTCCCGTCATCATCAGCGCACTCGCCCTCATAGCGCTGGTTGGGCTGGTCGTTCGGACGCCGAGCGGACGCCGGTGGATCACGCTGTTGGCCGGCGTGGCGGGTGCCATCGCCGGGAGTATCCTCGGCTGGCTGCTCTGGAATCAGCTGCAGACCTTCACTGGAACTTCCGGTCTGGGTGATCGGTTGCTGCTCGCTATCAGCCTGGCCGGGCTCGGGGTGCTCGCGGTCATCATCAGTGACTCCCGTGTTCGGCGGCGCTGGATCGGGGTTGTCGTTGCCGCGAGCGTGCTCCTCGTTGCCGGGGCGGCAGGAGTGAACATCCAGACCAATCAGTTTCCTGCGGTCGGGTCGCTGTTGGGCAAAACCGTGGTTGCCGACCTCTCCCTCCCTCCGCTGTTGACGCCGACAACCCGGGGCGATCCGTCGGAGTGGCGCCAACCTCGCAGCATGCCACTCCATGGACGCGTCGGGAGCATCCGAATACCGAGCGTGGTGTCTGGTTTCAGCGCGCGCGACGCCGTCATCTACCTTCCCCCGGCTGCTCTTGTCGCTCATCCACCGCGTCTTCCGGTTCTGGTGATGCTGTCCGGGCAACCCGGAATTCCGACCAATATGGTGTCAACCGTCGACATGCCGGCGATCCTCGATCGATTTGCCCGCACCCACCGGGGATTGGCACCGATAGTGGTGATTCCCGATCAACTCGGGACGGCCTACGCAAATCCGATGTGCGTGGACTCGCCACTCGGAAATTCTGCAACCTACCTTTCGGTTGACGTGCCCAATTGGATCCGCGCCCATCTCAACGTGATGAACAATCGCACCAAGTGGGCGATCGGGGGGTATTCGCAGGGCGGCACCTGCTCGATCCAGCTCGGCTCACGATTCCCGGGCCTGTTTGGCAGTATTTTCGACGTCTCTGGAGAAATCGAGCCCCACCGAGGAAGCGCAGAGGCGACCATTACGGCAGCGTTCGGAGGGTCAGCGGATGCCTATCAGGCGGCCAAGCCACAGTCGCTGATTGCCGCGGGTGCACCTTTCGCCGACACGCTGGCCATCTTCGCCGTTGGGGCGACCAACCCGAAGTATCGCCAGATCGCAGCGACACTGGAAAATGCCGCGAGAGTGGCGGGGATGCGAACCGTCACCATCGTGGCTCCCCACACGGGCCACGAGTGGCCGACCGTTGGATACGCGGTCGAGCACGGACTTCCGGTTCTGTGCCGTAACTGGGGCCTCGAGTAGCACTCCACCACGGGCGCCGACCGGTGTGGAAGACCGATTCGACTACTCGGGTTTCTCCACATGCGCGGTCACGAGGCGAAGCATTTCGGCGAATTCGTCGCGACGTGAAGGATCGATTGGACTTGCGATGTGCTGCTCCTGGAGGTTGAACGCCGGGAAGAGGGTGTTCATCAGCGTGCGGCCAGCGGGCGTCAGCTGCACGACAACGAGGCGCCCGTCGCTCGCGCTGCGCTCGCGCACGAGCCATCCACGCCCCTCCAGGGTCGACAGCACCCCGGTGAGGGTGGCCTTGGAGAAGCCGCCCTCTAGGGCGATCTGGCGGGTTTCGATCGGCTCCCAGATCCAGGTGACCCACAGCACGACGAATGCCGTCCACGACAGGTTGTTCTCGGAAAGTACGGTGCGTTCGAAGTGATTGCGTACCGCATTCGCCGCACGAAAGAGATTGGAGGCGACGGCCATCGCGGAATAGTCGAGCCGCAGGTCACCGAGCCGAGCATCGACCTGGCGCTCGGTCTCGGCGAGGGTATGCGCTCCGGCCATCGGGACTCCTTCTCACAGACGATGCTGACTCCGCTCACTCTAATTGACCCCCCGATGCGCTCCGCCGCACTGTCGCACTGTCGCGCGAGAGTCGGATGCCCTATCGTGAACTTGTTCGTGCCCTAACAACATCCCACGACCTGACTGCGAGGACTGCGTTGACTTCACCGATGAGTGTCACCCTGGCCGATCTGGACCTCTTCGAGACCGGTGACCCTTGGCGGGTCTTCGACGAACTGCGGGCGAACTCTCCCGTGCACTGGGACGAAGAGGACGCCCCCAACCACGGTTTCTGGTCGCTGACCAGGTACCACGACATCGTGGGCGTGCTTCGCGACACCGAGACCTTCTCGAGCGAACGCGGCACCGTCAACCTCGAGGAGCTGGATGCCGCGCAGATTGAGGCGCGTAAGTCCATGCTCGAGACCGATGGTGTGCGACACCGCTCGCTGCGCCGCCTCATGCAGGGCGAGTTCACCCCGAAGGCGGTGGCTGGCTACGAAACCTTCCTGCGAGGGCTTACCGCCTCAACGCTCGATGCCGCCTTCGCCAGGACCGAGTTCGACTTCGTCGCCGAGGTGGCCGCCGACTTTCCGATCCGCGTGCTCGCCCGCATGCTCGATGTGCCCGACGCCGATATCTACAAGCTCATCGACTGGGGCAACCGAATGGTGGGTAACTCCGATCCGGAGCACACCGATGTGCTCGCAGACTCCGAGGCGAGCGAGAAGTATCGGCTGCTGCCGTTCCGCTCCCCCGCCGCCCAGGAGGTCTTCGACTATGGCAACGACCTCGCGCGCCAGCGGCGCGGTGGCGATGGCACCGACCTCGTCTCGCGATTGGTCAACCAGACGCCGATGGATGGCGTCCCGTTGAGCGAACGCGACTTCAACAGCTACTTCCTGCTGCTCGTCGTCGCCGGCAACGAGACCACCCGGCACACCATCACCCACTCGATGGACTACCTCATGCAAAACCCCGACCAGCTCGCGCTGCTCCAGGAGAAACCCGAGCTCATCCCCTGGGCTGTCGAGGAATTCCTGCGGCTGGCGAGCCCGGTCTATCACTTTCGCCGCACCGCCACACACGACACCGAGATCAACGGCCAGGAGATCAAGGAAGGTGACAAGGTCGTGCCGTGGTTCGCCGCCGGTAACCGGGATCCCGCAGTCTTCGACCATCCCTACCGAATGGATGTCACGCGTAACCCGAATGAACACATGGCATTCGGCCGGGGCGGGCCGCACATGTGTCTTGGTAACGCGCTGGCCAGGCTCGAGATCCGCGTGATGTACGAAGAGCTGCTGCCCCGCATCACCGGAATGCAGCGACTCGGGGAGGTTTCGAAGCTGCGGAGTAACTTCGTCAACGGCATCAAACGGTTCCCCGTGAGAGTCCAGCTGGCCAGCGCGAAATGAGCAACCAAATTCAGCCGCCCGAGTCGCAGCCGGTCGAGTCTCACTCCATTTGGGGCGATGAGTCCGCGACGGTGGAACTCGCCGCGGACTGGGCTGCGCGACGGGTGGTTCGGCACACCGATCCGCTCACCACCGCTCGGTCGGCCACAGAGCTCGCCGCGGATGCCGGGCCAACGATCACGGCGTCCGGCATCGGAGCGGAAGCTGCGCTCAACGTGTTCGACCGCGTACTCGAGCCGGCCACGCGCTCACAAGAAGACCCCCTCAATCTCGCGTATATCGCCGCTGCGCCCACCCGTGCGGCGGTCGCCTTCGACCTCGTCACCAGCGCCGCTAACATCTTCGCCGGCTTATGGGAAGCCGGCGCAGGCGCGATCTATGCCGAGAACGAGGCGCTGGCCTGGATCACCGGCATGCTCGGCTGGCCCGAAAGCTCCGGCGGATGCTTCGTCGCCGGCGGCACCTCCGGCAATCTCTCGGCACTCATGACCGCCCGTGAGACCGCCAAGGCACGCCGCGGAGGTCGCCCGGCCGGCGGCTGGCAGCTCGCGTGCACCGCCAACGCGCACTCCTCAATTCGCTCGGCAGCAAAGGCGCTCGACGTCGACGTCGTCGAAGTACCGATGGACGCCCGCGGTCACCTCACCGGAGTGGCCCTGAGAGCAGTACTCGAGCACTCCCCCGATGTCTTCGCGGTGGTGGCTTCGGCGGGTACGACCAACGAGGGCATCGTCGACGACCTCGCGGATGTTGCGGCCGTCGCCCACGAATTCGGGGTGTGGATGCACGTGGACGGTGCCTACGGTGGGGCCGGCCTCGCCGCCCCCAGTGTGCGCGCGCTCTTCGACGGCATCGAGTCGGCCGACAGTTTCATCGTCGACCCGCACAAATGGCTCTTCGCTCCCTACGACTGTTGCGCCCTGCTCTATCGCGAACCGGCTCTCGCTCGGGCGACGCATTCGCAGCACGCAAGCTACCTCGATCACATCGACCGCGAATCATGGAATCCGAGCGAACTCGCGCTTCACCTCAGTCGACGAGCGCGCGGACTCCCCCTGTGGTTCAGCCTCGCTACCCACGGTACGGACCGCTATCGAGACGCCATCGAACGCTCGCTCGACACCTCGCGGGCGGTCGCGGCGGCAATCCGGGCATCCGATCACCTGAGGCTCGTGCGTGAACCGGAGCTCTCGGTCGTGGTGTTCGACCGTCCCGGATGGCAGCCGGCCGACTACGAGGTCTGGTCACATGCAACGGCCCTCGAGGGCACGATGCTCTGCGTTCCGACGACTCTCGATGGTGCGACGGTGCTGCGGCTCGCCTTCGTCAACCCGGCGACGGATGCGGCGAGAGTGATCGAGATTCTCGAAACCCTTCGCTAGCCGACCGCGGACTCGGGCAGCAGCCCGGCAACCCTTTCAAGGTAGGCATCCACAAGGGCGGCGGTGCGAGTTCGGGATGCGGTCTCCTCGGCGCGGGTGTGTGCGAGCAGGGCGTCCGGATCCTGCCCGTCCGCCGCCACCTTCTCGGCCCCTCCCGCGTTCAGCCAGCCTTCGAGGCTCACGGCGGTGAGTTCGGGGTGAAATTGCACCGCAAGGCTGCGGCCGTGGGTGAAGGCCTGGGAGGCAGAGGCCGTGCGGGCGATCTCGCGGGCTCCGGCGGGCACCGTCCAGCGGTCATAGTGGAATTCGAACCAGGGACCGGATGCGACGAGCTGGGGATCGTCGGTGTGCACGGCCGTCCAGCCGATCTCGGGTCGTCGTGCGACGGCGACCGCTCCGCCAAGGGCTCGGGACATCAACTGGCCGCCGAAACAGATGCCGAGCACAGGAATCTCCGCGTCGAGAGCGGCACGCAGCCAGACGACCTCTGGCACCAGCCAGCGGCCGATCTCCTCGTCGTCCCAGGCACCCCATGGAGCACCCATCGGCACGAGCAGGTCGTAGTCCGTTGCGTCCGGAAAGTCGAAGTGCACGTTGGGGCGGCCGGCATGGTTCTCGTCCACGATGAGAAGCTCATCCACCTCGAACCCGCGCTCACGCAATCGATCCGATACCGGACCGGTGGGGCTCACGTGATCGTGCTGGACAAAGAGCGCACGCATCCGCATCCTCCCTGTTGATCCGGAGGGCCGAAATTTTCAAGATTTCGTCGTCGACCGGATTTAGCCCTAGTATCGCACTAATCGTTCAGGGCCGAACGATCCAGTGCCCCTGGTTACCGGGCCGGAGGACAAATGACTATCGATGCAGCCGCTCTTCACACGCAGCTGGAGGCACAGGGCATCGACGTATTGCGGCTGGTCTATGCCGATATTCTGGGCATCACCAGATCGAAAGACCTGCTCGTGAGCCACCTGGAGCGCACAGCAACCACCGGCCCGACCTTCTGCCAGGGCGTGTGGGTGACTACGACCCAGGGCGGGGTGCTTGACGGAAACGACATCCTGTCCGCCGGGCTTCAGGACCTCGTGAGCCGCATCGATCCGACTTCCGTGACGCTGATGCCGTGGGAGCCGGGGGTGGCCTTCGCGATTGCAGACGCCTTCGAGCCCGACGGTGCGACGAGTGCCCTCGCGCCGCGGTCGGTACTCCGCGGGGTCATCGAGCAGTACACCGCTCTCGGGCTCACCGCGGTGATCGGTCCAGAGCTCGAGTTCTACATCGCGGAACGCGGGGAAAGCGGCGAATGGCAGCGCGCGCTCACCCGCACTGGTCGCGTCTACACGACCGGCGCGTGGGTCGACCCCGACGGCACCTTCCTGCACCTGCTTCGGATGCTCGACCGTATGGATATCGGGGTGGTCGCCGGAAATCACGAGTTCAGCCCGTCGCAGTACGAGATCAATCTCTGGCACGGCGAAGCCCTCCGCGCCGCGGACCGCACCTTCCTGTTCAAAACCGCGATCAAAGACATCGTGGCGCGCACCGGCAAGCTCGCCACCTTCCTCGGCAAGCCGTGGAGCGATGAGGGCGGCAGCGGTTTTCACCTTCACTTCTCTGTCGTGGATGCCTCCGGTGCCAACCTGATGAGCGAGCCGGACGGGCAGCTCTCGGCCACGGCAAATCACTTGATGGCAGGCATCCTGGCTCACGCTCCCGCGCTCGCCGCGTTTACCAATCCCACCGTGAATGCCTACAAGCGCTTAGGTCCGGACACACTCGCGCCGTACCGCGCGAACTGGGGGCACGACAACCGCAGTGCGATGGTGCGGGTGCCACCGGAGCGCGGAGCAGGCACGCGTCTCGAGGTTCGCATCGGCGACGGGGCGGCCAACCCGTACCTGATGATCGCGGCCGTGCTCGCGGCCGGGCTTGACGGACTGAGCCACAGGCAACAGGTTCCCCCGAGCGCTGATGGCTGGTCCTACGAGAATGAGGCCGCCGAAGTGCTGCCGACCACCCTCACCGCCGCTCTCGATGCGCTCGACGCCGATACCGTTTTGCGCGGGGCTCTCGGCGCTGCGGTCGTCGACGTCTTCAGCATGCTGAAACGGGATGAGGTGGCGCGCTACGAGCACGCCACCGACGACCCTGGCACCCGCGATGTGACCCCCTGGGAGTTGCAGGAGTATCTCGAGGACTACTGAGACGCGGTGGCGGCAGGGCACCCGGGCCCGGCAGGGGCGGAGCGTGCAGCGGCAGGCCCCTGCCGTCGCAGGCCCCTGCATGAGCAGGCCCCTGCAGTCGCAGGCCCCTGCATGAGCAGCGAAGGAGGGAAATCTCCCGATCCGCGGAAGAAACCCCTCCATCAGATGCGGATCGCGCAAAAGACCCTCCCTCACGGAGAGGCGTATGCGGGCCGCGGGTACAACCGCCGCGAGTTCATACGATCAGACGACATGCACCGCACCGCACCGCACCCCACCCCACCGCGTCATGTCGCACAGCGCCCCACGCCCGCCCCACGGCGGTGTCGGATCTCATACCGCGCGGGAGCGATCCTCCACGAGCTCTCCGCCGGTGAAGGTGACACCGAGCTCGCGGTAATACCCGCCGAGGATCTCGTCGACCGGCAGGATCGAGTGCAGCTCGTCCCACGGTGAGTCCGCGAGAGAAAGCTCGGCATCTCCGCGCCAAGCCGGCCCGAGGTCAGCGTCTATGGTGCCCATCGCCACGAGTTGATCGAGTGACAGGCCCTCCCCCTGGCTGATCGATGGCATAAAACGGTTGTGCAGCATCCGGTGCCCGTTGACGAAACCATTGTGCTCGGAAGGTTCGCGCAGCGTGACGACGGCGGATGCCAGCCGATGATCGTAGGCCGCGAGCGAAGCGCCGATCTGAGCCCCGGCTTCGAGGCGTGGCGTCGCCTTGCCATGCGAGAACAGCCGGGTGACGTGCACGGAGCCGAGTTTCTTGGGGTAGCCCTGGAACCATCCACGGCCGATCGCGAAGTCCTTGGTGACCCAGATGGCGACGCAGCGGCTAAACGTGACTCCGCGGTGCGAGCAACGCACCACCACGAAGGCCTCGAGATATTGCGCGCGAACCGGATCGAGCAGCTCCAGGCCACCTTCGCTGCAGGATTGCCAATCTGCCCAGATGATGGCGACGGCGCCCGGTCGGTCGGTCGCGAGCTCGATGTCGGACGGAAGAATGGCCCGCACATTGGCTGGGTCGGTGAGGTACTCCACCGTGAGCAACGTGCCGGAGTAGTACCACGGCGGCTTCGGCACGAGGGCGCTCGCGCCGGTCGGTGTCAGCGGGGCCA
>JAYTTG010000022.1:0-2850 GCA_043745175.1 Microbacteriaceae bacterium | reverse complement strand
GGATCGAGCCAGTCCCGTCAATCGGTGACTGCTGCGGCGTCTGCCTTGCGTAACCATCGCGAGCCGGGACCTTCGCCTGCGGCTTCATCGTCCGGGTTGAACAGGGTGCATTTACCCAGGGACAGGCAGCCGCAGCCGATGCAGCTGTCGAGGGAGGTTTGGAGTGCTTCGAGTTGGCGGATGCGACGTGCCACCATTACCGCCCATTGCTGGCTCAGGTGTCGCCATTCGCGCTGGGTCGGTGCGCGATCGGGCGGCAACTCAGACAGCGCGGTAGCTATTTCCTGAAGAGTCAGTCCAACGCGCTGGCCCGCGGCAACTACCGCGAGCCGTCGGAGCGTGTGACGAGGGAACTGGCGCTTGTTACCTGCTGTCCTGCTGGACTCAATCAGGCCGCGCTCGTCGTAGTAGCGAACGGTCGGCACGCTGACGCCCGCTCGTCGAGCGAGGTCGCCGATCGATAGGAGCTCGAGGGGGGCAATGTGCGGCATGGCCGAAGCTTCGCACGTCGGCCCCTTGACCTCAAGTTAGCTTGAGCATCTTGACTAGAGGGCATGCAGATCACCAACGTGTCAGTCCGTGTCCGAAACGCTCGTGAAGCCGGGGAATTTTATGCAGGTGTACTCGGTCTTGACGTCGTGGCGCACGAGTCCAACGTCGTGGTCGTGACACTCGGGATGACTCGACTTGAACTTATCGAGGACCCCGCAGCCGACGGAGACCACCATTTCGCGATCACGATCCCGTCCAACAAGTTCGACAAAGGCAAGGCGTGGATCCAACAGAGGACGGCGCTGCTTGGAACGTCGGAAACGGATGAATTTGAATGCCCCCCGGCGTGGAATGCTCACAGCATCTACTTCACCGGGCACGACCGGTCGGTTCTCGAGCTGATCATTCGGCGCGACCTCGCCAACTCTGCGGCCGGCCCATTCACCAGCTCTGACCTCCTCTGCATCAGTGAAGTCGGGATCGCCGTGACCGACATCCCGGCCACGGTCGCACTGCTTACCCATGACACCAAGATTGCTCCGTATGGTGATGTGCAGGGCCGTGCCTTCGCGCCCGTCGGGGACGTCAACGGCATGCTGATCCTCGTGGCGCCAGGCCGTACCTGGTTTCCCACAACAGATCGCAGTGCGGGGCAGAACCCCGTCTTCATCACCGCCACCGGTGGACGTCCAGGGACATATTCGCTCGGAACCCTCGGCTCCCTTCATGTCCTGCCATAAGAATCCCTTGGCCCAAATTCTGCACCGCTCCTTCCACGGGCTGGGCGGCTCCCGAGACGACCGAGCTGAGAACAGGAATGGTCATCGTGGCAACTCGTCGGTGAGGTCGAAGTTCATTTGCTCGCCGCCGTACCCGAGTCCTCGCTGTTGCTCCGCCATCAATGGATCTTGAAGAATCTCAGAATCAAGATCATGCTCTCCCCAGGCAATCAGCGCCGGAACGAACCAGGCTGGATTGTGAGGGACGCGGTGCTCAAGGGAGGAAGCGAGGGTCCCAATCCGGCAATTTATAACCTCCGCTGTTAATCGGTTATCACCTGCGAGGGCGAACAGGACACTTCGTCACCGAGGGAGTAGCCCATCGTTCAGCTGCGGCGAGGTCGCCCGCCGACCTCTGATGGTCCTCGAACCCGGCCAGGTGCGGCACAGGGGCCGGGAAGCCGGCTTCAGCAAGACGCGACCCGAAAGCGAGTGACGGGTCGCCGCTATGGCCAGCCAACCCGCTGTCACCGAGATCGAACCGACCGGCAAGCTGATGGAGGACGATCCTCGGCCTAAGCCACAGCCACGGCTTCGGTGTGGTCGGCGTGCCGTTTTCGGGTGCCGTCCCGCGATTCTCCTACCGGGTTAGCGCCTATACGACTATCTCCTGTCGAGGCCCACACAATACGGGAACGGCCAGCGCGACAAATTTTTGGCCAATTCAACCAGCGGCTGTGCGGGGCGATGCTGTGTCACTCGGGACAGTCTGCGGGTGGGGCCAAGGTCACTCCTTGGCGCACAGGCGCTTTGCGTGAGGACCTAAGACTCTGGGGGCGCGCATGCTCGCCTGGAAGCGTTGGTGTCATGGCTCGCAGCTCGGCGCGCCGCCGAAGTGAGGAGATCTGACCATGTGGGGATACGGCTACAACATGATGGGCTGGGGTTGGCTCGCCGGGGTCATAGGTGTGGTTCTGGTCATCGTCGCGATCATCGTGGTTCTCCGTTTGGTGCCAGCGCGCGTGAATCTTCCCGCGACATCGCCTCCACCAGTTGCGGGAGCCATGCAGACTCCGCGTCAGATTCTCGATGAGAGATATGCGAAGGGTGACCTCACGACCGAGGAGTACCTCGAACGCGTCAAGCATCTGGGTTCTGCCTGATCGCCCAGGCCGGGCGGCCAACCCGCTTCAGCCCTTTCTATATACCCCTAGGGGGTATATAGTCAGCGCATGAGTCAAATAAGCCAGGGTGCTTCCAATGGATCTCACGCACCTGACCACGACACACTGGCGGGGCATCCGCAGACGGGTCCCGCCGGTATGAACCACGCGGGGCACGGAAATCATGTCGCCCAGTTCCGGCGGCTTTTTTGGATCATGCTGGCCATCGCCCTGCCGGTCGTTGTCTTCAGTGAAACCTTTGCAATGATCCTGGGGTACCAGCTGCCGAGGTTCCCATTGGTTCTGTGGATTTCACCGGTTTTTGGAACGGTGATGTACGTCTGGGGCGGGCGGCCATTCCTGACCGGCGCAGTCTCGGAGTTGAAGTCCCGGAAGCCGGGGATGATGCTTCTCATCGCCTTGGCCATCACCGTCGCGTTCCTCGCCTCGGGGGGCGCGAGCCTCGGGCTGCTCGA
>JAYTTG010000021.1:0-2866 GCA_043745175.1 Microbacteriaceae bacterium | reverse complement strand
GGCCGAGACCAGGAGGAGGCCGAGCATGGCTCGTATAGGTGAGAGTGCTGATCTGCTCAAATGTTCCTTCTGTGGCAAGAGCCAGAAGCAGGTGCAGCAACTGATCGCCGGTCCCGGTGTCTACATCTGCGACGAGTGCGTCGAGTTGTGCAACGAGATCATCGAGGAACGCCTCGCCGAAGCTGGCGAAGAGTCGTCGAGCGAGTTCGAGCTACCGAAGCCCCGCGAGATCTTCAACTTCCTCGAGGAATACGTGATCGGCCAGGAGGCCGCAAAGAAGGCGCTCTCGGTCGCGGTCTACAACCACTACAAGCGCATCCGCGCGCGCAACACGATCAGTTCGGCGGATGCCGTGATCGACGACGTGGAGATCGCGAAATCGAACATCCTGCTCATCGGTCCCACGGGTTGTGGCAAGACCTACCTCGCCCAGACGCTAGCTAAGCGCCTGAATGTGCCCTTCGCCGTGGCGGACGCCACGGCGCTCACCGAGGCTGGCTACGTCGGGGAAGACGTGGAGAACATCCTCCTCAAGCTCATCCAGGCCGCCGACTACGACGTGAAGCGCGCCGAGACCGGCATCATCTACATCGACGAGATCGACAAGATCGCCCGCAAGGCCGAGAACCCCTCCATCACCCGGGATGTCTCGGGTGAGGGTGTGCAGCAGGCTCTGCTCAAGATCCTCGAGGGCACGGTCGCGTCCGTCCCGCCGCAGGGTGGGCGCAAACATCCGCACCAGGAGTTCATCCAGGTCGATACCACTAACGTGCTCTTCATCGTGGCCGGCGCCTTCGCGGGGCTGGAGGAGATCATCTCTCAGCGTGCCGGCAAGAAAGGCATCGGCTTCGGAGCCCCACTGCACAGCAAGGGCGACGATGTAAACCTCTTCGGTGAGGTGCTGCCGGAAGACCTGCACAAATTCGGGCTCATCCCCGAGTTCATCGGCCGCCTGCCCGTCGTCGCGACCGTGACGCCTCTTGACCAGGTGGCTCTCATGGAGATCCTCACCAAGCCGAAAAATGCGCTGGTGCGGCAATACCAGCGCATGTTCGATCTCGACGGCGTGATCCTCGACTTCGAAGACGACGCGCTCGAAGCGATCGCCGATCTGGCCGTGCTGCGCCAGACCGGCGCCCGCGGCCTCCGCTCGATCATGGAGGAGGTGCTCGGTCCGATAATGTTCGACGTGCCTTCGAACGAAGAAATTGCCCGGGTGATCGTCACCAAGGCCGCAGTGCTCGAGAACGCTCTGCCGACGATCGTGAATCACAAGCCAGCGCGCCAGGAGAAGTCCGCCTGACCTGACCTGACCCGATCACGTCGCGTTATCGTGCCAGAACCCCGCAGTTCGCGGCTTTCTTGACATTCCGCGGCCTCGGGTGACGCTGGGCAACCTTCCGTGACGCTCCGCGGCTTTCTGCGCTGTGTCGTGTCTTCCGAAGACGTTCGGTGATGCTCGGCTGATTACGGTGACGCTCGGCTTTTTGCGGTGATGCTCGGCGGCTTTCTGCGACGCTCGGTGTGCGAAATGCAGGATCATGCGTTACGGCTGAGGCTGGTGAGGCGCTCCTGCCACTCTGGTAACAGCGGGTCCTGCATTTGCGACGGGATACGGAGCGGATGCTGCAGAGCGGGCCACACGTGCGGGATTGGCCCGCGATTTGGGATGTCCGCGCCCCTAAGATGAGGGCACCTGCCCGTCACGAGAGAGCCCGATAGCCCATAGTCCAACCGATCATCGCGGGAATCGTCGCCGCTATCACCGGGTTCTCGAGCTCCTTCGCCATCGTGCTCGCGGGGCTCGCCGCCGTCGGAGCGACACAGTCACAGTCGGCATCCGGCCTGCTGGTGATCTGCGTCGTGCAGGGCATGCTCTCCATCGTTTTGAGCGCCGTCTACCGGGTGCCGGTGAAGTTCGCCTGGAGTACGCCGGGCGCCGCGCTCCTCGTCGCAACGGCGGGAGTGACTGGTCGGTTTGAGGAGGCGGTGGCGGCATTCATCGTTGCGGCAGCGCTCATCGTGCTCGTCGGACTGTGGCCAGCGCTAGAGCGGCTCATTGCGCGCATTCCTCGACCGGTCTCGAGTGCGATGCTGGCCGGCATCCTGCTTCCGTTGTGCCTCGCCCCGGTGAAGGCGGTGGTCGTGATACCGCTGCTGGCGATCCCCGTCATCCTGGTCTGGCTGGTGTTGTACCGGCTGGCGCCGCGGGGGGCAGTCCCCGCAGCCATCGCTCTCGCCGGCGTGCTGCTTGGCGTCACCGCGGGATCGGGATGGCTCGTCGGTGCGCACCTCGCCCCGCAGCTCGTATTCGTGGCACCGGTCTTCGATCCCCTCGTGGTCGTGAGCCTCGCAATTCCCCTGTTCATCGTCACGATGGCCGGGCAGAACATCCCCGGTGCCGCCATCCTCAACAACTTCGGCTATCGCGCTCCGGTGCGTTCGGCGCTCGTTTCGTCGGGGGTGCTGTCCGGCGTCGGCGCGATGTTCGGCGGTATCACCGTCAACTTCGCGGCACTCACGCAGGCGCTCACGGCTGGCCCCGAGGCATCTCCGGATCGATCCCGACGCTGGATCGCACCCGTCGCGGCGGGGGGCACTTACATTGCGCTCGGACTCCTTGCCGGGGTCGCGACGGCATTCGTCACTGCCTCACCACCCCTGCTCATCGAGGCGGTGGCGGGACTCGCGTTACTCAGCGCCCTTGTCGGCGCCGTGGTTGCGGCGGTGGAGGATGCCGCACACCGGCTCGCTGCGATCCTCACGTTCCTCGTGACGGCATCCGGAATCGTCGTCGGTGGCGTTGGCTCGGCCTTCTGGGGGCTGCTGGTCGGAGGTGCCGTTGTGCTATGGCTCAGCTGGGGTC
>JAYTTG010000020.1:0-2869 GCA_043745175.1 Microbacteriaceae bacterium | reverse complement strand
GACTGCAGCATCACATAAGTGGGCAGCACCACCGTGCGCACATCTCCGAGCTGGTAGACCTTCGCCACCAAACGCAGTGTTTCCTCCACGTCATTGGTAGCCTGGCCGGTCTCAATCATGGCGAGCCCCAGGCCCTCGAGCATGCTCAGGATGCTCCGGGCATCCGTCTCCTCTGGCGAGATCGTGTCGCCCTCGGCGGACTGCTTGAGCAGTCGGCCGACCTGCCGTTCGAACCATCCGTTTGCCATGGAACGATCATCCCGCATGCAGCAGGTCTAGGCGCGATCGAGGGCCCCCCCGATCGGATCCCCGGCCGATTCGTCCGTCAGGAAGGGCCCTCCCACAGGAGCACCGGCCCACGATATGAGCGTCCAGCCGTGCTCTGGCGAGCCGTCGAGTTCAACCACGCCGGTATTTTCCAGGTAATGGGTTCCGGCAAAGATCGGGGGCACGTTGCGTGCCCGTGCGGCGGTCCACACCCGGATGGCCGCCCCGTGGCTGAAGACCGCGGCCGCACCCACGCTCGCCACCGTGCTGATGCCGCCATCGAATCGCTCGAAGAACGCATGCCCATCGGTTGCGCCCGGCATCCTGGCATCCAAATTGCCTGATCCCCAAGCGAACGCCGTCTTAAGATAGGTACGCGCGGATGCCCGATCGCTGCGCCCCTCGAGATCACCCGCCTCGATCTCGTGCAGGCCGTCGAGCACAGTGGCGGGAGCGAACGGCAGGGCGGTGAGCTGCGTTCGCACGAGAGTGCTGGCAAAGACGCCGTCGATCTTGCGCGGTCGCAGCGCCTCTGCGACCGCGTTCGCCTGGCGCTCGCCGAGCGCGGTGAGCCCGGGTCCGGGGTGGGCGGTGTCGAGAAGGCCGAGCACATTGGCGGGAGTCTGTCCGTGACGGATGAGCAGAAGTCGCATTGAGGCCTCAGTTGACGGACGGCGCCATTGCGCCGTGGTGACCGAGCATCCGCCAGACCACCGTGGTAAGCGGGGGATACTCCAGGGCGATCTGCCTCAGAACACGGTATTCACGGGTCGGGGACGGATGCTGTCCGTTATTGGAATTGATCGCATCGGCCCGCAGCAGGTAAACCGCGAGCTCATCGACGCTCATCAGCTCCTCCATGAATTCCCAGGGGTCTTCCCCGGCCAAAAGGCGTTCATGAACCACAGTCTCAAGTTCCTGGCGAGCTTCCGCTCGCAACACTTTCAGACTGGTCCGGCTGCGGGGCAGGGGGTGGATCGGAGTCATCAATTAACTCTAAAGGCGGTTCGCTGAAAGAGCACGCAGGTGGGGAGAGTGGAACTATGACCCCTGATACCCTGCACATTCTGCTCGGCGTTTCCGGTGCGCCGCTCCGTTTCAGCCGACGGACGTCACGACCCCAGCGCCGCGACGATGGCCTCTGCACGCGGCAGATACGGGTCATAGTGTTTGGGGTCGGCATTCACCTGCACTGTATGGGCCGCCTCTCCCGGCGAGAGGTCCTTCCAGCCGGGTATCGAGACAAGTTTCCTGAAGAAGTTCAGCGCGGAGGTATAGGGGTCCATGCGATCCGCGTAGCTTCCCCACGCGCCGTTGTCCCGCTGCTGGAAGAGTCCCCGGCTGTCGGGACCGGCAGCATCTCCGTGGTCGAGCACGCGCAGCCCCGACTCTCCGAGCGCCGTCATCACACCGATCGCCTGGGTGTGCGGGCCGATGCCGAGAGAGCGAGCCGCCATCATCACGTAAGCCGCGTTGATGAGTCGGTCCTGGCAGTAGCCCGCAATGGGACCGGCCGGCACGACGATTTTCCCGACCGTCACCGCAGCGGCGGGGGCGCAGGCGCGAGCGGATGCCGAGGGCGAGTTGCGCGCAAAGTATCCGGTGCCGACCACAACGCTCGCGCCCAACACCACCGCGAGGAGCGCCGCGACGACAGTCACCCTCTTGAAAGTTCTGCCCACATCACACCCCCGCTCGTCGCGATACCGAGAGACAAACTTAGCGTGATCGCCCGGGAACACCCCGTGTGTCGCTGCCTCGGTGCACCGAGACGTTCTCGTCCGGTGGCGAGACCTTTCCCCCTCCCCGTTGTGGGACTTACCGCGTTTGTACGTTCCCGATAAGTTCGAAGAGCATCCCCGCCCCAATTACCAGTAACGCAAAGGAGCGAACGGATAGTGACACCCGAACTCACAATCCAAATGGACACACTGTGGACCGCATTTATGCGCGCCGGCGTCAGTCCGCTCGACACGGTTGAGCAGATCACCCGGGTGCTCGTCGATCGCAGCCATCGTCCGACGGCTCCGGCCACGCCCGAGCTTCATGCCATGGTCGTCGATCTGCTGGACAGCGCCCCACTGCAGAACAGCACCGTTCAGACGGAGGTGTACGACCGCCTCGTCGGAAAACTGGCGATCTCCGCCCAGTCCGGCCAAAACGGGCCTGCGCTCACCCCCTTCCACATCATGAGACTCATGGTCGACCTGGTGGCACCGACGGTAGGTGACACGATCATCGATCCGACGGTGGGGACCGGCGGCATGCTGGTGGCCGTGGCGGAGTACGTGCGCGATCGTCGGCTCGAATTTTCGGTACACGCCGGTTCGAGTGACGGCTCCAACGGCACCATGCTCGCAGGCATAGCATCCCACGCACTGCTGAATCGCATCGCCACCACGAACCTGCGGCTGCACGGGGTACGGAACGTTGCGGTGTCCACCGGTGATCCTCTCGGCGAGGAAAGCGGCAAGAGCAATACCGGACACGGCACTTTCTCTCTTGTGCTCGCGAATTCGCCGTTCACGGGGAGCCGCGACTCCGTGGCGGCGGCAAAGGATCTGCTCACGGTAGTGAAGACCAAGAAGACCGAGCTGTTGTT
>JAYTTG010000019.1:0-2871 GCA_043745175.1 Microbacteriaceae bacterium | reverse complement strand
TACGACCTGCCCGCGCTCACGGAGCTTGCCAAGCAGATCGAGAGCCGGCGCATCCGCATCGTCGAGACCGAGACGGAACAGGCGTCGCCGTTCGCGCGTTCGCTGCTGTTCGGATATGTCGCTGCGTTCATGTACGAGGGTGATTCGCCGCTCGCCGAGCGCCGTGCGGCCGCCCTGTCGCTCGATCCCACTCTCCTCGCCGAACTGCTGGGCCGCGCCGAGCTGCGCGAGCTCCTCGATCCGGCCGTGATCGAGCAGCTCGAGCTCGAGCTGCAAAGACTCGCTCCAGATCGGCGTGCCCGCGATGCCGAGGGCGTTGTCGACCTGTTGCGCATGCTCGGCCCACTGTCCGAGCTGGAGATCCTGCAGCGCCTGGATCCCGCCAGCGGGCTCGTGGATGCAGCGCTCGACACGGCCTTGGCTGGGCTCGCCCGATCAAACCGTATCTGGCGTGCGGGAAGCGAGCGCTGGGCGATCATCGAGGATGCCGCCCGCCTGCGTGACGCGCTCGGAACACCGCTGCCGATCGGCATCCCATCCGCGTTCATCGAGCCCGTTGACGACCCGCTCGGCGATCTCGTGAGCCGGTTCGCTCGCACCCATGTACCGTTCACCGTGGCCGCCGTTGCCGACCGCCTCGGCCTCGGAACGGCCGTGGTGCTCACCTCACTTCGTGCCCTCGCGGGCCAGCGTCGGGTCGTCGAAGGCGAGTTCCGCCCGGGCGCGAGCGGCAGCGAATGGTGTGACGTGGAGGTGTTGCGTCGTCTGCGCAGCCGTTCGCTCGCGGCGCTCCGGCACGAGGTCGAGCCGGTGGATGCTGCGACCCTCGGTCGCTTCCTCCCGGCCTGGCAGCACGTGACCGAACCGCTGCGCGGGGTCGACGGTCTCGCCGCCGTGATCGACCAGCTCGCCGGAGTCGCACTGCCGGCATCCGCCTGGGAGTCGCTCGTGCTTCCGGCGCGGGTGAAGGACTACTCACCGGTGATGCTCGACGAGCTCACCGCCGCGGGAGAGGTCATCTGGTCAGGCGGGGGCGCGCTCCCCGGCAATGACGGCTGGGTAAGCCTGCACCTCGCCGACAGCGCGGGCCTCACCCTGCCCGAGCCGACGGGAGCCGAGACCACCGAGCTGCAGCGATCGATCCTGGCGAGCCTCGCCGGTGGCGGGGCCTATTTCTTTCGACAGCTGTCCAATGCCGTGGGTAGTACCGATGACAAGGAGCTGCTCGCGTCGCTCTGGGACCTCGTGTGGTCGGGGCTCATCACCAACGACACCCTCTCTCCCCTGCGCTCCTACCTGGGAGCAAGCACGACCAAGGCCCGGGCAGTTCCGCGTTCGCGGGCCTACCGCGGCCGCGCCCGCCCCACGATGCCCAGTACCGGCGGTCCCCCGAGTGCGGCTGGCCGCTGGTCGCTGCTACCTCTCGCTGAGCCGGATACCACGGTGCGCGGCGTCGCGACGGCGGAGCTGTTGCTCGAGCGCTATGGCGTCGTCACCCGCGGTGCAGTCGTGAGTGAGGGCATTCGCGGCGGATTCTCGCTCGCGTACCGGGTGCTCAGCGGTTTCGAGGAGACCGGTCGGGCCCGGCGCGGCTACTTTGTGGAGGGCCTCGGCGCCGCCCAGTTCGCCACCGGCGCCACCGTCGACCGACTGCGCTCGTTCGCCAGGGAGCCCGACTCCGAGCACGAACCCGTGACGATCACCCTGGCCGCGACCGACCCGGCGAATGCCTACGGTGCCGCACTGGCGTGGCCGTCCGCGGTGGTTATCGAAGGTGCGGATGATGTGAAGCGGGGTCATCGTCCCGGCCGCAAAGCCGGAGCCCTCGTCGTGCTCGTCGACGGCGGGCTCGCTCTCTACGTCGAGCGCGGCGGCAAGACGATGCTCACCTTCGCGGAGACCGAGCGCGGAATGACGGCCGCGGCTCACTCACTTGCCGCAGCGATACGGCGCTCCGGCGGACGACTCAGGGTCGAGCGGGTAAACGGAGACTTCGTGATCGGGACCGCCCTCGGAGAGGCCCTCGTCGAGGCCGGCTTCACCATCACTCCACAGGGTCTGCGGCTGCGCGGGTGAGGCGCATCGCTGGCCCCATGACAGGACACGGACATGCCTGAGGGCGATACCGTCTATCGCGCGGCCACCAATCTCAACGCGGCGCTTGCCGGGGGCGAGCTGATCCGCTGCGACATCCGCGTTCCGGCCTTCGCAACGGTGGATTTCACCGGCGACACCGTGGAAGGCGTGGTGAGCCGGGGGAAGCACCTGCTAATCCGGGTCGGCGAGCACAGCATCCACAGCCACCTCAAGATGGAGGGTTCCTGGCACGTCTACCGGCACGGTACGAAGTGGCGTCGACCGGCGTGGCAGGCACGCGCCATCCTCGCCACCGCCGAGTGGGTGGCCGTCGGCTTCCAACTCGGCACGCTCGACGTGGTTGCCCGCGACGACGAGCCGAGTGTCGTCGGCTATCTCGGCCCCGATCTACTCGGCCCGGACTGGAACGCGGATGAAGCGCTCCTGCGCCTCACCGCCACCCCGGCCCGCGCAGTCGGCCTTACCCTGCTCGACCAGCGTGTTATGGCGGGACTCGGCAACGTCTACCGCAATGAACTCTGTTTTCTCGGCGGAGTGCTTCCCACCCGGCCTGTGGGCGAGATCGAAAAGCCGGCGAAACTGGTGGCTCTCGCGCACCGGCTGATCGACGCCAACAAGGACCGGGTCGACCGCACCACCACCGGCTCGCTCCGTGGGGAGACGGACTGGGTCTATCGGCGCAAGGGAAAGCCGTGCCTGCGCTGCGGAACTCGGATCGAACAGGGCAAATTGGGTGAAACGGCGCTGCAATTGCGGGACACCTATTGGTGCCCG
>JAYTTG010000018.1:0-2871 GCA_043745175.1 Microbacteriaceae bacterium | reverse complement strand
TGACAGCTCGACCGTATCAAGCGGATGGTGATGTGGTGGAGTTCCGCTTTAACAACTGGCACGTTGCTGGCTTCCCTCCCGAACCATCTCCCCTTTTTCACACCGCCCACATGTTCGAACACTGAGGTGGTAAGAAAAGTGGGCGATGGATGACGGCGGAGCGGCGGACGATGGCGGAGCGGCGGACGAGGGCGTAAGTGCGGGAGGGCGCTGGATGGGGGAGGGCAGCGTACCCCGCCCGCCATGGATTCGCCCCGATGCAGCGCGCGCGTCGACCCGTCAGCGCGGTGCGCGTCGTTCCAGTTGGCCTCGAACGAAGGCCGCCTGGCCGATGTGCTGAAGGTCGTCGCTGATCACGCTGACGAGACGCATGGCGAGCGTTACTACCGGCGTCCAGCGATGGTCGACGATGTGGTCAAGGTCGGCGTCTGTCAGGGTCGCGACATAGCGCACGGTGTGGTCGTGTACATCGTCGTGGTAGCCGATGAACTTGTCGCGGCTGATGAGGCCCATTTTTGCAACATCGGAGGAAGTGTGTCCGTAACCGGTCGAAGTCACCTCAAACGGAAGGGCGAACCGTCCGGCCCAGCCGTCCGCGGTCCAGGCCTGCTCGGTACCGGCGACCGCTGCGACATGGTCGTCCTGTATGCGGCTGAGATGCCAGAGAAGCCAGCCGATGGAATTGGCGCCATCGTCGACCCGCGCCGACAGCTGTTCGGGACTCAGCCCCTTGGCGGCGTGATGAACGGCGTCCCTGACTCGATCAAAGGCGTCGACGAGAACTGCGGCGGTAGTGGTCATATTCTGACGGTACTTGCGAGTCTGCCAGCCGGGTAGGGTCCTTCGGCCCTGTCAGGCCCGGCCCTGTGAGGCACAACCCTGTCGGGAGTCGTGAAAGCCAACCCGCACAGGGAGGGCGGATGCTCGGTGCCGCGTCACGGGGAGCCAGTCGGTCCCGGAGTAGCGTCGAGGCATGAACGGTGAAATCCTTCTCAATACTCTCTTGGTGCTGCTGTTCGTTGTGATCGGCGGCGTCTTCTCCGGGACGGAGATGGCGATGGTCACCCTCCGCGCGAGCCAAGTCAGCCAGATCGAGGCCACCGGCGCGGATGGACAGAGGATCGGGGCGCTTGTGCGCAACCCGAACCTGTTCCTCTCCGCGGTTCAGGTCGGCGTCACCCTGGCCGGATTCTTTTCCTCGGCGTACGGCGCTTCGACGATCGCCCCCGAGTTCGTCCCGGTTCTCGAGAGCTGGGGCCTCCAGACCGGCGCCGCCTCGGTTACGGCCTTCATCGGCATGACCCTTCTCATTGCGTACCTCTCACTCGTGTTCGGCGAACTGGTGCCTAAACGCCTTGCCATGCAGCATCCGGTCGCATTCACACGAGTTCTTGCCCCGGGACTCAACGTGCTCGCGCGCATCATGCGCCCGGTTATCTGGCTGCTCTCCGTCTCCACCAATGGAGTGATGCGCCTGCTCGGGCGCGACCCACACGTGGGTGCCCAGGCGGTCTCGGCCGATGAGGTGCGCGAACTGATCGTGAGCCAACCAGGCCTCCGGGATGACAGCAGGAGCATCCTGACCGATGTGTTCCGTGCCGGTGACCGTCGACTCGTCGAGGTGATGCGTGCGCGCCCGGATGTGGAGTTTCTCTCCGGCAGCCTCCCGGTTGCACAGGCTTACCGTTTGAGCCTCGATTTGTCGCACTCCAGGTTTCCGGTGAGGGGAGAGTCGATCGACGATGTGCTCGGGTTTGTGCACATTCGCGACCTGATGGCGGCGATGCCCCGCCCCTCGGGCGGTGAACCGGACACCGGACCGACGCTCGTCGATATCGTGCGCCCGATCCTGCCCCTTCCCGGATCGATTCCCGTGCTGAATGCGCTCACGACCATGCGCCGCGAGAACCAGCAGATCGCTCTCGTGCTCGACGAGTACGGCGGCACCGACGGAATCGTCACCATGGAAGACCTGGTGGAGGAACTCGTCGGTGAGATCTATGGCGAGTATGACGACCAGAGGGAGCCGGAAGATTCCGCCCTGCAGAGCGGCGGGGCGCTCGAAATCGATGGCGGACTCATCCTCGACGAGCTCACGTCCATGTCCGGCGTGAAACTGCCAGAGGGTCCCTACGAGACGGTCGCCGGATTCATGCTCGACCGACTCGGCCGGGTCGGCCGGGAGGGCGACTATATCGTTGTCGACGGAGTGCGCCTCACGGTGCTGAAGACGGATGCGTACCGCATAGTCCGCATCCGCATCGCCAGGCCCGGCGGTAGGGCCGAGGCGACGGGGCCGCCCGCACCCTGATCAGCGCGCTCTGCGCTTGGCGAGCCACCGCAGCGTGAGCTTGCGAATCTCATCGAACCAGAGCACGCCCGATGCCAGCGCCACGCACCATCCCCAGTGCGCGAGGTCGAGCGGGGCAGTGCCGAACGCAGCCTGGAGGAACGGCACCTGGACGACCATAACCTGCAGCACGATCCCAAGCAGGATGGCGCCCCAGAGCCACTTGTTCGCGAACAGCTCTCGGAAGGCGCTTGTCGTCTCCGAGCGCGAGTTGAGCGTGTTGAACAGCTGTGCAAAGACCAGCGTCGTGAATCCCGCCGTGCGGGCCACCGCGAGCGAGTCCGTGCCTTCCACCAGGCCGCCCGGGAGGAACAGGTCGATTGCGAACAGCGTTGCCACCGCCATCACCAGCCCGATCGACAGGATGCCACCCCACATGCGGCCGTCGATTGCGCGGTCGTGCAGCGACCGCGGCTCCCGTACCATCACGTCGTCGATCTCGCGGTCGACGCCCATCGCCAGGGCGGGTCCGGAGTCGGTGACCAGGTTGATCCAGAGGATCTGCGTCGCGAGCAGCGGCA
>JAYTTG010000017.1:0-2874 GCA_043745175.1 Microbacteriaceae bacterium | reverse complement strand
GAACGCGAGTGAACGATCCCGACTCGCTCGTCACCTGCGAACTACCCACCGAGTAGATGATTCCGTCATAGGTATCGAGAGTGGCAATGCGGATACGTGCGCCTATCGGGAGGCCCGAGACAGTGAGCATTGTCGCGTTGGCGTCAAGCGCCTCCTCGTAGTGCCGGAAGCCGCTCAGCGGGCTCGCGTAGACCCGCGGATCGAAGGGTTTCTCGATCGCGGTGCGCAGCACGTGGCGCTGCGCGGTTGGCGGCAGGTACATCGTTGCGGCGACAGCACTCCCGGCGGCGAGCGCCACGATAAGGCCCGCGCCGATAACAGTGCGGAACCCTGCAAGACTGTTGTCGCCAACCGTCTCAAGCGGTCGGCCATCCCTATCGAGAGCCTGCGCGGCGAGAAGTCGAACGGACGCGCGCCGCCGATACCAGCGCCGCCAGACCAGCCAACCGAGCACCGTTGCGAGCAGACCGAGTGAGAGCTCGATCGGCCAAGTTGCTTTGGCTGCGCCGAATGCGATCGCCGTGATGAAGAGAGCGATGGGGGCGAGCACGCCGAGCTCCCCCCAACGGGCACGGAGTCCCACCGAGAGACCGACGACGGTAGTGCCGAGCACCAGGATGAATGCCGGCACAAGAAGCGCTTGGTAGGAGCCGACCGGGAGGGTGATGGTGAGAAGTTGTTTCCAACTGAGGGCAGTCGCGCGAAGAAGATCGAGCTCACCCGATGCTGTGGGAAGCACGCCAAGGAAGGCACGATCCGGGATAGCGATCGGCACCCCAAGGAGCAGGTAAACCCCGATCGTCACGAGAGTGAGAGTGAGCGTCGACCAGCGGTAGAGCGCCCCGGAGAACGCGATCGCCGACCCGACGAGGACAGACACACCCACAAGCGCGATGAGTTGAATCGATTGGTAGATCGGCCAGAGCGCGGCCGAAGCCACGAGAGTAGTCGCCCAGAGCATGAGGATGGTCATGACCGCGAAACCAGCGGGCAGACGTCTGCGACCGTTCACTCGACGCGTGCCCGTTCGGCGTGTCTCGACCCGGGTCCGGCGCTTGCTGTCGATCCGGCGGACGCTATCGGAGCCGGTACTCACCCGGCCGCTGCTCTCGCCAGGGACTTCTGCAGGTCTTCGAGATAGCCGATGGTGAGCACGCTGAGTCCGGCGACACGACGCAGTCCCGGGACCGTCTCTGGGTCGCAGACGATCGCTATCACTTCCACGCCTGGCGGAAATTTTGTCGAGGCCGCTCTCAGCTCGGTGGGAGTGGCGAGAGACCCACAGACCAGGAAGGCCACGGAAATCCCCGTCACCTCATCGGCTGCGACACGCGCGACATCCATAATGCCGAGTACCGATTCCGCATTGTCGACGACAGCGAGGTCATCCAGCAATCGCGTGCGGGTGCGGGTATTCAGGTGCCGCACCGCGAGCACTTTGTGCTTGGCGAACTCAGGGGTCTTCTCGCTCACGACGACGGCTACATTCCGGGCATCCCGGATCGCTCGCGCTCCCAGCGACCCGGTGACACTCACCGCCATCTCGAACTCCTCTTCGGTGGCATAGTTCGATGTGGCCAGGCTCAGGGCGATCACGAGGTGACTACGACGCGTCTCCTCGAACTGACGCACCATGTAGGTGCCGGTCTTTGCCGTGCTCTTCCAATGGATATAGCGGCGCTCATCGCCCGGAACGTATTCTCGGAGCGCATGAAATGACACGTCGCTATTCGACAAGTCTTTCGTAGGGTTTCCTTCGAGGTCGCGCACGAAGCCGGTGCTCGTGGATGGGATATCGATCGTGCGGGGATGGATGAACAGCTCTTTCGACTCAGTCCAGACCAGCTCCCGGCGCACAAGTCCCACCGGGTCTGCTCGCACGGAGCGCACTGGCCCGATCGCGAGCACCCCGCGATGGGCCGTCGGCACGAGGAATTCGTGCTGGAAGGAGGCGCCGCGCGAGAGACCCGGCATCGCGATCTCGGCGAGCCCACGACCGACCGGCACCTCGACCTTCACGCCGATAAGCCGGCGACGGGTCGGGTTCACCACGGTGATAAGGCCGGTCGCGCGTTCCCCCACCACCACCCGGCTGTGCGGCATCGAGAGCGTGATGGTGAAGGCGTTTCGACCAATCAGGTAGATCGCGGCGATGATGATCAGCATCGTGCCGGCGAAGGCAACCGCCACCAGCTCCACCCAGCCGAGACTGTAACCGAGCGTGAAGGCAGCAGGCACCACGACGAGCATCGACCAGCCAAGCGGTGTGATGACCGAGGAGATGCGCCGAAACCACGCGACGAAGATGCCAGCAATTGCGCGGAATAATCGCACGAGCGTGATTATCGTGTCGGCAAGGAAGCCGGTGCGATCACCCACGATGCGGGTGCGGGCGTTGGTGAGACCGACGGTGGCTGTGCTGTGGGTCGAATCGAAGTGCGCGGACGTTGAAGACCGCGATGGATGACCCGATTGCCCTCTCGCCACCCGCCCGCTCGTTGCGTGCCGCGCCGGCTCGCCCCGGTCGCTCACACGCTTTGCCTGTCACTCGGGGGCGGCGTTTCGATGAGCAACTGACTCACGATGCTGGAGGCGGTCACGCCGTCGAACTCCGCTTCCGGATCGAGCACGAGCCGGTGAGCGAGCACCGGCTCGGCGAGCGCCTTCACGTCATCCGGAATCACATAGTGCCGGCCGTTCGCAGCGGCGAGGGTCTTGGATGTGCGGATGAGGGCAAGCGCCCCTCGCACGCTCGCACCGAGGCGCACCTCGGTAGCCGACCGCGTCGCCTCGACGAGTCGCGAGACGTAGTCGTTGATCGTGGGGTCGACGTGCACGGTGCGGGCGAGAGCACCCAGCTCCACTATCACCTCG
>JAYTTG010000016.1:0-2881 GCA_043745175.1 Microbacteriaceae bacterium | reverse complement strand
CGGCATTCTTTCCCGAATCGACTTCCGTCTTCGCCATGACGAGCGCACTCTTGTGGTGCAGCGTCATCTGGGTGAGGAACAGCTTGCTCGCCGCGAGGCCCGTCGAGTTCTTCAGATCGTTCATGTCCGAATCAGACATCAGCGAACCACCCATATCCATTCCCGACATGCTGCCTGACTTCTGGCCCCAATCGGACAACCAGGATTTCATCTGCTTGATCTCAGGCCCCTGCGCGGCTTTGATTTCTTGGGCGAGAGTGACAACGCGCGGGTCGATGTCGCTCTTGTCGAGGAGTATTTGCGACATTTCCACGGCTTGCTGGTGGTGGCCCGCCATGTCGGTTGCAAAGCTGACATCTGCTTTAGTGAACGCAGCTGACTCGCTCGAGGAGGAGCCGGTCGAGCCCGGAGTCGCCGCGGTGGAGCAGGCGCTCACCGTAATGGCACTGCCGACGATAGCGGCAATAACGAGAATCTTTCGTGGGGTGTACATATCAAAATCCAATCAGGAGAAAAGAGCGTGACAACGGATCTGCTGCTGGCGCAGCGACTTAACTGACTCCCGAATTCGGGAGGGAAACCGAGTGTCTGATCAGGTCCTGCTGATGGAAAGCGCGTTGAGCGAGGGAGTGGACGGTATGACGAATATTGACGAGGCGATGCGGGCAACTCGCGTCACTGTTCGGATGCCGTACGACAGTCGGAACGGAAACTTGCCCAACAGCAGACCGGTGAGGGCAACCAGGAAGCTGAGAGCACAGACCATGCCGAGAAGTAGGCAATTCATCGCACACGTCCCGGTACACCCCCCTGCTGGCGCCACCCCGACCGGGACCACCCCGATAGAGAGGATGAGCGTCGAAGCAATCGCAAGCGGGGCACTTTCATCCGAGCCGGGCATCATCTTCATTGGGCTGCCTTGCACCGACGCCAACTCGGAGTGAGCAGCGTGGCCCCTCTGAGTACCTGCCCCGGCCGAAAGCGAGTGCATGCCGATGAGTCCCAGCAGAATGGCGGCAATGGTAAGCGATGCCAGAAGCAGCCGCCTCAGGGACTTGGTCGCGAAAATGGGCCTGATGACGCTCACCCTTTCGACCATTACCAACTCCCACGACATCATTCGCGATCTGCTTCCCTCATTTCGCCCCACGATAACCCATCGTCTTGGGAGGTCGGCTTTGTCAGCAGGTGCCTGGCTCGGGTTTGTTCACGATCGGCGAGACGGGAATAGAGCCGCTGGCAAACCTGCCCGAAAGCGACGCAACCGCAGGCTGTTCGTCACGACAAATACAGATGAGAACGCCATTGCGGCGCCCGCGATCACCGGGTTGAGAAGTCCGAGCATGGCAATCGGGATAGCGGCCACGTTGTAGGCGAAGGCCCAGAACAAATTCCCCTTGATCGTTCTGAGAGTGCTCCTCGAGAGGCGGATCGCGTCGACGACAGCGAGAAGGTCGCCCCTCAGCACTGTGACGTCGCTCGCGGCTATCGCGGCATCCGTTCCCGTGCCCATCGCGATGCCGAGGTCGGCAGCGGCGAGAGCGGCGGCGTCGTTCACACCATCACCGACCATCGCCACGACCCGGCCCTCAGCCTGAAGCGCCCGGATCACGTCGAGCTTGCCCTGTGGCGTGACACTCGAGCGCACGTCGTCGATGCCTACTTCTATTCCGACCGCGGCCGCGGCTCCCGCATTGTCCCCCGTGAGCAACACCGGTGCCAGACCGAGTGAGGCGAACCGTGTCACGGCCTCCGCGCTGTTCGGCTTTACGGTGTCGCTGACGACGATTGCCCCACGGAGCTCACCGTCGACGGCGACGACGAGCACCGTGCGACCGGCCGATTCTGCCGCGTCAACACTGACCTGTAGCTGCCGCGGAAGGGGAAGGCTCCAACTCTCCGCGAGCCAGGAGGCACGCCCGACTATCACGGCGCTTCCGCCGACGACGGCCTGGACGCCGGACCCTGCTGTCGCGACGAAGGAATCCGCGGCAGCAATGTTCTTCCCGGCAGCAGAGACGATCGCGCGACCAACCGGATGCTCCGAGCCAATCTCAGCGGAGGCAGCAAGTCTCAGTATGGTGTCGTTGGTCTGCCCGCCCAGCGGGATTACCGAGACCACCGTCATCTCACCGGTGGTGACTGTTCCTGTCTTGTCGAGCACGATTGTATCGACACGGCGGGTCTGCTCAAGCACCTGCGGACCGCGGATGAGGATTCCGAGCTGCGATCCGCGACCGGTGCCCACGAGCAGTGCGGTGGGCGTGGCGAGACCGAGGGCACACGGGCACGCAACAATCAGGGTGGCGATGGCTGCCGTGAAAGCGGCCTCGATCGACCCATCCCACACAAGCCAACCAACGAAGGTGAGTGCAGTAAGTCCGAAGACGATCGGCACGAAAACGGCCGATACCCGGTCGGCGAGCCGCTGGGCTTCGGCCTTTCCTGTCTGGGCTTCCTCGACGAGGCGGCCAAGGCGCGCGAGTTCGGTCTCAGATCCGATGCGCGTGACCTCGACGACGAGACGGCCGCCCACATTCACCGTCGCACCGACCACCCGGTCTCCGACAGCCACCTCCACCGGCACGGACTCTCCGGTGAGCATGCTTCGGTCGACCGCCGAGGCCCCCTCTACGACGAGACCGTCCGTTGCGATCTTCTCGCCGGGGCGCGTGACGAACCAGTCGCCGATCGCAAGCGTTGAAACGGCGACGCGAGTCTCGACACCGTTGGTGAACAGAATCGCCTCCTTCGCTCCCAGCTCAAGCAAGGCTCGCAGCGCCGCGCCGGATTCCCGCTTGGCGCGAGCTTCGACGTACCGTCCGGCGAGGAGGAAAATGGTCACCGCACTCGCGACTTCAAGGTAGATCTCACTCGCGCC
>JAYTTG010000015.1:0-2886 GCA_043745175.1 Microbacteriaceae bacterium | reverse complement strand
GCGTACTGCTCGGGGGTCGCAATGGGCATGGAAATCTCCTTCGGTGCGCGATGTGCTGTCGAGTCTATTGAACTAAAGAAGCGGCGATCTTTCGAGATGCTGCGAGCCAGCCAGCCGTCGGTGCTGGGTAGCCTAGTCAGGTGAACACTGATATCGGATCAACCTTCCAGCATCCCGATCGCAACCTCGGGATGGAGTTGGTGCGGGCGACCGAGGCCGCCGCCATCCGAGCCGTTCCGTTCATCGGGCGCGGCGACAAGAACGCCGCCGACGGGGCTGCGGTGGATGCCATGCGGAAGTTCCTCGGTACCGTCGACTTCGACGGGCTGGTCGTCATCGGTGAGGGCGAAAAGGATCATGCGCCGATGCTCTACAACGGCGAGCACGTGGGCACGGGGCGGGGGCAGGCCTGTGACATCGCGGTCGATCCGATCGACGGCACCTCTCTTACGGCAGCCGGTCGCCAGAACGCCCTATCGATGATTGCCGTAGCGGACCGCGGCAGTATGTACGACCCCTCGGCTGTCTTCTACATGGACAAGATCGTCACCGGTCACGAGGGTCACGGAGTCGTCGACCTCCGCAGGCCGATCGGCGAGAACATCCGCGCCCTCGCGAAGGCGATGAACAAGGATGTCGCGGATCTCGTCGTGGCCGTGCTCGACCGTCCGCGCCACGCGCAGCTGATCGAGGACATCCGTGAGGCGGGAGCCGGTACGCGCCTTCTGCTCGACGGGGACGTGGCCGGCGGCATCAACGCCGCGCGCTATGACGCCCGAATCGACATGTGCGTGGGCCGCGGAGGCACCCCGGAGGGAATCATCACCGCATGTGCGCTCAAGGGGCTCGGCGGATTCATCCAGGCCAAACTCGCCCCGCAGAACGACGATGAGCGCCAAAAGGCGATCGATGCCGGGCACGATCTCGAGCGAATCCTCGAGATCGACGACCTCGTCACGAGCGACAACACCTATTTCGTCGCCACCGGAGTCACCGACGGGCAGCTGGTGGGGGGAGTGCGCAAGAAGGGTCCGATCATCCGCACCGAGAGCATCGTGCTGCGTGGTCGCTCTGGCACGATCCGTCGCGTCGTCGCCGACCATCTCGCGGAAAAGTGGCTGTAGGGCTTTCGCTTACTGGCTCCGGTGGGAAGCAGACAGACCTGCGCCACTGTGCCCGTGTTCTACTGTGCAGCCATCCCGGCATGAACAGCGACGAAGGCGATGCCGGTTGAGGGTTGGACGGTTTTTGCCGGACCGCGCGAAAACCCCTTCGCATCGAGGTGATTCTGGGTCCGGAAGACGGCGCGGGCCCCGTCGTAGATCGCGTTCAACTGCTTTCCCGAAAACACCTCTGAGGACCCGCCGCTGTAGACAACGGTGATGAGCGAGTTGCTCGGAAAGTGCCTGCTCATGCGAATGAATCCGCCGGCATCCTGGGTGAGAGTGATCATGGGGTCCTGTCGTCACGGGTGAGAAACCCAGTCTGTCGTACGCCGGCCCTGGGCCACGCCGCGAGAGCGGCGCTGGCCCTCCTGGATGGGCGGGGCCGACTGGTGTGGGGCAGGTCTGTGTGGGGCAGGTCTGTGTGGGGCAGGGCTGTGACGCTCCTACTGGTCCGCGGGGATGCGGCCCGCATCCGGGACGGCCGTGACCTCGAGCTCTGCAACCAGCTCGAATGCGGTGAGATCGCGGGGGAGTTCCTCGATCTCGGCGTGGGTTCCCAGCACCTTCGACTCATCGAGCATGTTCAATTTGCGCGCCGAGGGCAGCACCTGGCGCTCGAGCGAACCGACGAATCCGTTGTAGTTCTTCACCGTGCTCTCGATCGATCGCCCGAGCTTCTCGATGTGGCCGGCGAGAGTGGCCAGGCGGCCGTAGAGTTCGCGGCTGGTCTCGAACAGCATCTTGGCCTCCTGCGTGACGACGTCCTGCTGCCAGCTGAAGGCGACGGTCTTGAGCACCGACCAGAGAGTCACGGGCGAGGACAGGGCGACGCGCTTGGAGAAGGCGTAGTCCATAATGCCGGGATCGGCCTCCATCGCGGATGCCACGAGCGATTCGCTCGGGATGAAGGCGATCACGAGTTCGGGGGAGGCCTCGAGCCCGGCCCAGTACGCCTTGCTGCCCAGGGTGTCGATGTGGGCGCGCACCGCCCGCACATGCTGCTTGATGAAGGCCTCGCGGCGCGCGCCCTCCTCGCCGGTCGCGGTGACGGCGATCTGGCTCGCCTCGAGGTATGCGGTGAACGGCACCTTCGCATCCACCGCGATGTTCTTGCCTCCGGGCAGGTGGATGACCATGTCGGGCCGGCCCGCCCCGGCATCCGAGGCGATGCTCGACTGTACGTCGAAGTCGACTCTCTCGATAAGGCCGGCGGCCTGCACCACATTTCGCAACTGGGTCTCGCCCCAGACGCCTCGGGTTGCGTTGTTGCGGAGGGCAGAGGCGAGGGACTCCGCGGTGCTTCTCAGTCGCTCCTCGGACTCGGTGGCGTTGCGCAGCTGCTGGGTCAGCTGGCCGTGCTGCAGGCTGCGCTGGGTCTCCAGTTCGGTCACCTTCGACTGCATGCTGCGGAGGGATTCCTGCACCGGCGTGAGTGCCTGAAGTACCCTGCTTTCGCGCTGCTGGCGGTCGGACTCGGCGGCTTGATCGCGGCGCTGCCGGTCCACCAGTTCGCGATACTGCTCCTGCTGGGCGGCCACCTGTTCCTTGAGGGCGACCGCCGTGGCTTGGATGGCGGCCAGCTCAGAGCCGAGCACAGACTTAGCCCTCGCCTCCTCGGCGCGCACCGCGCCGAGAGCGATCTCATGCTGGGAGGCGATCAGTGCAGGATCGATTGCTGGAGTCGACTCGGAGCGTCGAGCGCGCGCGAGGAGGAATCCGA
>JAYTTG010000014.1:0-2894 GCA_043745175.1 Microbacteriaceae bacterium | reverse complement strand
CGTTGCCGCGCGCTCGCTGTGTACCCGCTCGAGTTCGCGGTAGAGACCGAGGATCGCCTCGATCGCCTCGTCGCTCATCGCCTTCCGCACCGCGAGCTGGGGCAGGCCGAGCGAAGCGTAGAGAGGTCCGCGCTGCACGCGTTCGAGAGCGATCTCGAGCGCCGCACGGCCGGTGGGCGGCTCAGCGCTCAGCAGCTGGTCGATCGACACGTCGAGAGCGCGAGCGAAACGTTGCAGTTCCCCGAGCTTGAGTTCGCGCTTGCCGTTCTCTACGACTGACACCTGGGAGGCCGCGCGCCCGATCGCGACACCCATATCGTCAAGGGTCATCCGCCGCGAGGTGCGCAGTTGCCGGATGCGTCGGCCGATCGTGAGTGAATCGAGCATGTTTTCATCCTCGAGCGAGTCGAACGGCCGCGGTCCCATGAGTTCAGGATGACACGGGAACTTCTTGCGGTAAATAGAAGAACCACAGAATTTCTGCGTTGGATTGTGGGACAGAACAACCTGATCGGCCGCATCGTGGGTTTTACGTAGCCAATGAAGGAGCACGATGACCAGCCACCCGGGTGACCTAGACCAGACCGCCACCGAACTCGAGACGCAGTGGAAGACCGACGCACGCTGGAACGGTGTCGAGCGGGACTACACAGCCGAAGATGTGATCGCGCTGCGCGGCAGCGTCCAGGAAGAGCACACCCTCGCCCGCCGCGGGTCGGAGCGGCTGTGGAATCTCCTGCAGTCCGAGGAGTGGGTGCCTGCTCTCGGTGCCCTCACCGGCAACCAGGCAGTGCAGCAGGTGCGGGCCGGCCTCAAGGCCATCTACCTCAGCGGCTGGCAGGTCGCCGCCGATGCAAATCTTTCCGGACAGACCTACCCCGACCAGAGCCTCTACCCTGCCAACTCGGTGCCGAGTGTCGTGCGACGCATCAACAATGCGCTGCTGCGCGCCGACCAGATTGAGACCTCAGAAGGTAATCGAACGACCGAATGGCTTGCCCCCATCGTCGCGGATGCCGAAGCCGGCTTCGGCGGACCGCTGAATGCCTACGAGCTGATGAGCTCGATGATCGCTGCGGGTGCCGCGGGAGTCCACTGGGAGGACCAGCTCGCGAGCGAAAAGAAATGTGGTCATATGGGCGGCAAGGTCCTGATCCCCACCGGCCAGCACATCCGCACCCTCAACGCCGCGCGTCTCGCGGCCGACGTCGCGGGCGTAGCGACGATCGTGATCGCCCGGACTGATTCGCTCGCCGCTACCCTGGTCACCAGCGATGTCGACGAGCGCGACCGCCCGTTCCTCGATGGAACGCGCACACCGGAGGGCTTCTACGGCACCCATCCCGGCATTGAGACTGTGCTTTCTCGCGGCCACGCCTACGCCCCATATGCCGACCTGCTCTGGGTCGAGTCCTCGGAGCCCGACCTTAACCTGGCCCGTACCTTCGCCGAGAGCATCCACAAGGAGTTCCCCGGCAAAAAACTCGCCTATAACTGCTCTCCGTCATTCAACTGGAAGAGCCACCTCGATGACGCCCAGATCGCGACCTTCCAGCGCGAACTCGCGGCGATGGGATACGCGTTCCAGTTCATCACCCTCGCCGGGTTCCACGCCCTCAACCATTCCATGTACACGCTCGCCCGGGACTACAGCCAGCGTCACATGAGCGCATACGTGGAGTTGCAGGAAGCCGAGTTTGCCTCCCAGGCCGACGGGTACACCGCAACTAAGCACCAGCGCGAAGTCGGCACCGGCTACTTCGACAAGATCTCCACGGTGCTCAATCCCGGGAGTGCGACTCTCGCGCTCGTCGGCTCCACCGAATCCGAACAGTTCCACTAAACCGCCAGCATGGAAAGGCATTCTCATGACCAGCGACAGCCGTATGACCGTTCTCGGTAGCTCCGAGCCCGGGTTCGACACCATCCTCAGCCCCGAGGCGCTCACCTTCATCACCCGCCTGCACGACCAGTTCGCTGGCCGCCGCCAGGAGCGCCTGAACGCGCGAATGGTGCAGCGCAAGAACATCGAAAACGGACGCAACCTCGGCTTCCTCTCCGAGACAGCCGCGATACGAGCTGACTCCGGATGGCGCGTCGCCGGCGCCGGTCCCGGTCTCGAAGACCGCCGGGTGGAGATCACTGGACCGACCGACCGCAAGATGACGGTCAACGCGCTCAATTCAGGGGCGAAGGTCTGGCTCGCCGACCTCGAGGATGCCACCAGCCCCACCTGGTCGAACATCATCGGCGGGCAACTGTCGCTGTACGACGCCATCCGTCACCAGGCCGATTTTACGAACGAGGCCGGCAAACAGTACACCGTGGGCGAAACTACCCCGACGATCGTGATGCGACCGCGCGGCTGGCACCTCGTCGAAAAGCACCTGAGGTACACCGACCGGGCTGGGCTCGACAAGGCGGCATCCGCTTCGCTCGTTGACTTCGGCCTGTACGCCTTCCACAACGCTGCGGCGCTCATCGCGGACGGTCGTGGGCCGTACTTTTACCTGCCGAAGATCGAGAACCACCTCGAGGCGCGGCTGTGGGACGACATCTTCACCTTCTCGGAGATCGCGCTCGGGCTAGGGCATGGCGCGATCCGCGCGACGGTTCTCATCGAGACGATCACGGCCGCCTTCGAAATGGACGAGATCCTCTACGAGTTGAAGGATCACTGCGCGGGCCTCAACGCCGGTCGCTGGGACTACATCTTCAGCCTGATCAAGAACTTCCGCGGTCGCGGTCACCAGTTCGTGCTTCCCGATCGTGATCGCATCACGATGACATCGCCCATGATGCGCAGCTACACCGAGTTGCTCGTCGCCACCTGCCATCGCCGGGGAGCTCATGCTATCGGCGGCATGAGTGCGTTCATCCCGAACCGTCGTGAC
>JAYTTG010000013.1:0-2896 GCA_043745175.1 Microbacteriaceae bacterium | reverse complement strand
GTTGAGTGCGAGTGAGCGTTCGACGACGTTGCGGTCTTTGTGGGCGTCGGTATCGAGCAAGGGTGGTCTGCCGCCGCGGTAGCCTCGTCGTTTTCGGGTTGCGAGCTGGTCGACGAGCCCACTGCAGATCAGTCAGCACACGGAAACGAGACAGTAATTTCGAACTCACCGCCGCACAATGCCGTCAAAGCTCTGAAATATATGGGAGATACACCCGAGCCGAGGAGCCCGAAGCGCGCCGTGGCGCGATCGGGTCGGAAAGCACCGCGCACCGGATCTTCGTCTGCTTCGGCTGTAATCCCCGTGAGCCAAGGCGGCCATCCGCATTCCGGTATTGAATCTGGGATTGCGGATTTGACTAGAAGCCTTAGGTAAAATTAGGGTATCCCTAGGAAATGTCGGAAGGAGCAATCATGGCACGCGCAGGACTCACTCCGTCCCGCATCGTCGCCGCCGCAGCAGACCTGGCCGACACGGACGGATTCGAGAATGTGTCGATGTCCGCCATCGCTCGGCACTTCGACGTCAAGGACGCCAGCCTCTACGCCCACGTGCGCAGTCTGCACGAACTACGTTCTGGGATAGCAGTTCTCTCGTTGGCGGAACTTGCCGATCAGGTGGGTGCGGCACTTGCGGGGCGAGCCGGTCGTGACGCCCTCGTCGCCTTCGCCAGCGCGTACCGGGTGTACGCGCTGAAGCATCCCGGGCGTTATGCATCGACTCAAATGACCTTGGAACCAGATGTTGCCGAGCAGAGCGCTGCTCGCCGCCATGCAGACATGACGCGAGCCATCCTGCGCGGCTATGCACTGAGCGAGCCCGACGAGACGGATGCCGTGCGATTACTGCATGCCACCTTTCATGGCTATGTCTTATTGGAACGAGGCGGAGCGTTTAGCCACGGCACACGCTCCACCGCAGCGTCGTGGGACAGCGCTCTGGACGCCCTGCACTTCACGCTCAGTCACTGGCCATCCAGCTGACTTCCACTTCCTACAGCGAAAGGACCCATCGTGAAACAGCTCACCGCTGCCGACGTGCGCGCATCCTTCATCAATACGTCCCTCCGGGAACGGAAGGCCATCACGCTGCCGGCCGAATTTGACACCCTTGTCTGGACAGACCTCGACTATCTGGGATGGAAAGATCCCAAGCTCCCCACTATTGGCTACGTCGTCAGCCATCTCGAGGATGGCCCGACCGGGATCATGCTTCGACAGTCCGATGGTCATACGCGCTCTCGCCCGCAATGCTCGTGGTGCGAAGATGTCACCCTCCCGAATGACGTGCAGTACTTCAACGCGCGAAGAGCAGGGCCAGCGGGGCGTGCCGGCAATACAGTCTCAACTCTCGTCTGTGCCAACTTTGAGTGCTCAGCCAACGTGCGAAAGCTGCCTCCTCTCGCCTACACCGGCTTCGATCGGGAAGCGGCGCGAGTCAAGCGGATCGAAAGGCTTGAACTGCGTTCGGGAAGATTCGTCGCAGACCTCCGCCGCACCGCCTGATCTTCGAAGCAGCAGCTGCAGGGCAGCATCCCAGGTCCCATCCCCGGAATAACGGCGGTGACGTTTCCACACCGTCTGCCCCGGCCCAAACTCCGACCGTGGCAAATCACGCCACGCAACCCCGGTATCGACACCGGTGTCAACACCGGTGTCAACACCGGTAGATGATCCCTTCCACCACCCGCCTGTTGTCACCGAACGGATGACCTCGACGCCCCGCGTTCGAGGGCAACAGCAACGTCTAAACGAGCCCACTGCACATCAGTCAGCACACGGAATCGAGACAGTAATTTCGAACTCACCACGCCACAATGCCGTCAAACTCTTGCCGATATAGGAGGCACGCCCTAGCTTGTCGTTCGATGCAACTGCATCGTTCTACCCCCCCCATGTTGGGACTGTCGTGGGTGCTGCGCGCGCCCATAAGCTCGCCGAATGGCATTCTTGGGGGAGAAGCGGTTGGGGCGCGCGCGCGGCGGGATAGTTCTCGCGGTGCTGCTTTCGATCGGAATCACCGGAATCACCGGCATCGGGGTCTCGCGCGCCGCGGCGTCGGAGGCCGACACGATCGGGTCCCTGCTCAACCAGGCGCGAGCCTCGGCAGGGCTACCGCCACTCGCCCGCAACGGGGCAATGGACGCGGTCGCGGCAGGCTGGGCCCAGCAGATGGCCGCCAACGGCGCCATGTCCCACAACCCGAGCTACAGCTCGCAGATCCCGCGCGGGTGGTCGAAAGCTGGCGAGAACGTGGCAACCGGCTTTCCTTCGCCGTCCGATACCCACACGGCGTGGATGAACTCCGCCGGACACCGGGCGAACATTCTCGGTGACTACACGGATGTCGGTGTCGCCTACTTCGTCGACGCGAACGGCGTGAGCTGGGCCGTCGAAGACTTCGGCAAGTATGGAGCGCCGGCCGCAGCTGCCGCCCCCGCCCCGGCCGCCAAGGCGGCACCCGCTCACGCTCCCGCTGTGAAGGCGGCACCTGCTGCGCTGAGGGCCGCCCCGGCAGCACCCGCCGCCTCCGCTCCAGTGCCGGCCGCACCAGCCCCGCCACCGCCGGTGATCACCCCCCAGCCCACCTCGGCCCCGAGCGTGGCCTCATGGCCGCGCACGCTGGCATCCGCTCTTCCGGACTCAGGATTCTTGACCGGCAGCTCGGCCGGAACGAAGAACAAGAGCCCGAAGATCCACCTCGCGGACAGCACAAGCTCGCTGCCGTCCGATGGACCGATCCTGCTGATTCTCACGGTCGTCATCCTCGGTCTGCTTGCTTTCATCGTGCGGATCTTCGCGACCTTCCGAACGAAGCCCATCTCGCACTGATCTCAGGCCGGCCAGATCGGACTCGCGACACCCTGTTCGGCTTCAGGTGCCGGGCGTACCGTGTG
>JAYTTG010000012.1:0-2898 GCA_043745175.1 Microbacteriaceae bacterium | reverse complement strand
GTCGTCGCGCCGGGGCCGATAACGTTGGACCTCATGACACTCGTGCACCCGGTCCACTCGCGAACCGCCGTCGCGCTCGGGCTTCTCGGGGCCGTCATTATCGGGACCCTCACCGCCATCCAGTCCCGGGTAAACGGTGAGTTCGGCCGGGCGCTCGCGGACGGTTATCTCGCTGCCGTCATCTCCTTCGGTTCGGGGCTCGTTATCCTGCTGGTGGCGCTCGTCCTGTGGGCTCCGGGGCGGCGCGGACTGCGGGTGGCATTCGGATCCGTGCGCGAGGGCACCACCCCGTGGTGGTACCTCTGCGGAGGAGCGGGCGGCGCCCTGTTTGTGCTCTCGCAGGGCATCACCGGGGCCGTGCTCGGGGTCGCGCTGTTCACCGTTGCCGCCGTCTGCGGCCAGACGCTCAGTGGACTCGTGATTGATCGCAACGGTATCGGCCACACTCCGCCGGCCGCGATAACCATCACGCGCCTGGTCGGCTCCGCGCTGGCGCTCGCGGCGGTCGGTGTCGCCGTCTCGGCGGGCTTCGGCGGCGACATCCCGGCCTGGATGCTTCTTCTGCCCTTCGCGGCGGGGCTCGCGGTGGCCCTACAGCAGGCCGTGAACGGGCAGGTGCGCCGCGTCGCGGAATCCGCCCTCGCGGCCACCTTCATGAACTTCCTCGTCGGCACGACCGTGCTGCTCGTCGCCTGCCTGGTGCACGAGGCCATCGTCGGGCTGCCTGACCGGATGCCGACCAACCCGGTGCTCTACCTTGGCGGCCTCATCGGCACGATCTTCATCGGTGGCGCGGTGATCGTCGTGCGAGTCACCGGAGTCCTACTTCTGGGGCTCGGGTCGGTGGCCGGCCAACTGGTGATGTCGCTCGTGCTCGATGTCGTACTTCCGACGCCTGGCCAGGTAATCGTTACCTCTACCGTGGTCGGAACGCTGCTGACGCTCGTGGCAGTAATGATCGCCGCACTCCCGTCACGCACGCTCGGAAAACTGCCGGTCAGAGCACGCTGAGAAACTGCTCGGCGGGAAACGGCTTGCGTTCGCCGGCCTTCTCGCCGCCTTCGCGACCGCCCACGTAGAGCCAGCCGAGCAGTTGCTCGGTGTCGGCGAGACCGTGCATTACGCGCACCGGCAGCGAGCGGGTGAGGTGGCCGGAGCGCCACATGACACCCCAGCCCGCCTCATCCAACAAAAGGCTGAGCATGTGGGCAACGCCGGATGCCGCGACCTCCTGCTCCCAGTCGGCCACCTTGTGACTCGGCTGGAATGATGCGACCACGGCGATGAGCAGGGATGCTCGCATCGGCTTGTCGGCGAGCTTCGCGGCATCCTTCGCATCCGCCCCGCTCGCCTCGGCGAACGCCACTCCAAGACGGGTGCGAGCATCTCCGCGCAGTTCGATCAGCCGCCAGGGCCGCAGAGATCCGTGGTCGGCGGCAGAGGCCGCTGCCGCGACGAAGGGCAGCAACTCCGCGTGGCTGGGGGAGTGAGCAGTCACCCTTGGTTGCGAGCGACGGCGGGCGACGGCTTCTAGGATCGACATTGTTGGCTTAGCTTTCTTCTGTGAAGCCCAACGAGAGCGAGTTCATGCAGTACCGGTCGCCGGTGGGCGTCTGGTAGGCGTCGTCGAAGAGGTGCCCGAGGTGCGAACCGCAATTGGCGCAGAGAACCTCGGTGCGGGTCATCAAGAGGCTCTTGTCGGTCTTGAGGATCACGGCGTCGGGGTTGACCGACTCGTAGAAGCTCGGCCAGCCCGATCCGGACTCGAATTTCGTGTTGCTGGCAAATAGCTCGGCGTGACAGGCGCCGCAGGTGTAGACCCCGGCGCGCTTCTCATCGAGCAGTGCCCCCGACCAGGGACGCTCGGTGGCGGCCTCGCGCAGGATCGAGAACCGGGTCGGGTCGAGTTCCGCACGCCATTCTGAGTCGCTCTTGGCAACCGGGTAGGAGGTGGAGTCGGTGTTCTTGCTCATGAGGAGTCCTTAGGGGATAAAACGGACAAGCTGAGACGTTCATCTTATTAAACTCGGCACCATGCCCGAATGTTCCATCGTCCAGAAATCATGGAGCGAACTCACACTGGAGGAGCTCTACTCCTTCGTCAAGCTGCGAACCGATGTCTTTTTCGTAGAGCAGAGGATCGACGAGGAAGAACTCGACAACCGCGATCAGGAACCCACTGCCGAGCACTTCTGGATCGCGGATGCCACGGGCACGGCCGCCTACCTGCGTGTGCTGTTCGATGCCGAAGCCACCCATCTCGACGCCAACCTCTGTCTCGGCCGGGTGGTCGTGCGGGCGGATCGTCGCGGCGAAGGCCTCGCGCAGGTGCTCGTCGCCCGCGTGATGGAGCAGCACGGCCACGAGTCAATGCTGCTGCACGCCCAGGAGTACATCGCCCCGCTCTATGCCAAGTTCGGCTTCGAATCCTTCGGCGAGAGCTACATCGAGGCGGGCATCCCGCATATCTCTATGTACCGCGCGGGTCTTTAGTGGATACCTCCACCTGGTATCGCGACTTTGGTGAGCTCGAGGCACGTGGCCAGTCCGCGATTTACGAGCAGTGGGCGCTGGGTATAGCGGATGACCCAGCGCTGATCACTCTCATCGAGGAGCTTCCCCTGCAGAAGCGGCAGCCCAATCTCGTCTTCGCCTGCGCGCGCCTGCTCGGGGCGCCGGAGAGGGACTACCCGGCCTTCCGGCGCTGGCTCATGCCGCACTGGTCGGCAGTTGCCAGTGAGGCTCTTGCTCGCAGCACGCAGACCAACGAGGCCCGGCGCTGCGCGTCACTTTTGCTGGCGCTGTCACTGATCCCCGGTCCGCTCGCCCTGCTCGAGGTTGGCGCGAGCGCCGGCCTGTGTCTCTTCCCCGACCGCTACAGCTATTCCTACGACGGCG
>JAYTTG010000011.1:0-2930 GCA_043745175.1 Microbacteriaceae bacterium | reverse complement strand
ATCGCCCCGGACGACGGAAGCCCAGACGTGTTCGCACACTACTCGGCGATCGCCTCGAGCGGCTACAAGTCGCTTGACGAGAACCAGAAGGTCGAATTTGACCTCGCCCAGGGCCCCAAGGGACCCCAGGCCGAGAACATTCGCCCCCTGTAATTCACCATTGGCCGTAGTGGCCGAACTGGATGCAGCTTCGTGCGCCGAATAGGCGCTGTGAGTCTCCTTCCCTCTGGGATAAGGTCTCTCGCACGCTGTGGGCATCGCCCATCGCAGCTGGTACTCCGAATCGACCGGTCCCGCACTTGTGCGGGACCGGTTTTTTCATGCCAGGGTGCGGGTACGGCGGCGGGAATGCTCGAGAGGCTTCGGTCGAAACGGCGAGTGACTTCAGGAAGGATGGAACCATGACTCACACCACCACTTCATCGACAATCGCCCCGACGCCGGCCGAGGCGTACGCCATCTACCACGGTCGCCGGGAATTGTCGGTCGTTCAGCCCACGGGCAGCCTCGCCCTCGTGAACACGCAGTGGATTGATTCGTCCCAGACAATTTGGGGCGTGCCGGGCACCTGGGCGCCGCGCCCACTTGGCGAGTCCGGACTGATGCTCACCGCCGAAACATCGGCGAACATCACCGTGGACGGAATGCTCGTCAATGGCGACGTGATCGTTCGGGGCAAAGATGCCGAGACACCGAGCGAGATTGTCTTCAGCGACACGGTCAGCGGCTTCGTGATCGCGAGTGAAGAAGGCACCTACGCCCTGAGGGTGTGGGACGCGAACTCGGAGGGCATCCAGGCATTTGGATCCATCTCGAGCTTTGACTACGACCCGGAGTGGGTCGTCACCGGCACATTCACTGAGCTCCCGGATGGTACAACGGTGGGTTTCGAGCACCTGAAGGACGATGGTAAGACTCGCGATTTGCCCACCCCTGGCGAGATCACCTTCTCGAAAGATGGGATCGACTATAACCTCGCCGCGTTCAAGGCAGGGCGCGCGCTGCAGCTCGTCGTCTCGGACTCCACCAGCGGCGATACCACCTATAGCGTCGGACGTTTCCTATACATCGCCCCGAATGCGGATGGCTCGATCACTCTCGACTTCAACCGGGCGATCCTGCCGCCCTGCGCTTTCAGCTACGCCTTCAACTGCCCGATGCCACCCAAACAAAATCGCTTCGCGGTGCCCATCGAGGCTGGCGAGAAGCAGGTCTTGAAGAAGGACGGCTCGCTGCTGCACGAGTGAGCGGTATTACAGCGGGCGCATAATCGGGCCGTGGCGCTTACCCTCATTTGCAGCGACTGGTCGATGCTGCAATAATTCGCCCAATCGTCCCATCCGATGCGCCTCAGACTCCCAGCGTGGTGGTGCGCTGGCAGGACATCATCGACGAATTCGATCTCTCGGCCCACTTCGACCGGAATGCCAAGGAGATCGGCGGCGTGGCGATCTCCGATGCGACATCGGGAATGATCAGGCTGCTCACCGCTCCTGTCGATCGCGCCCAGGACTGCTGAGAAAGAGTACGGAACCTCCGGCTAGGATTGCGCCGTTCGGCCAATGTTGATCGGAGGTGCCATGGCCAGTCCGTGGACAGTCGCGCGCCCGACCGACAGTTCCGAACGGCAGCGACTCGCGTCTGCTCATGACTCGGTGATCGCGACCCGCACCGCGGTGATTGGTGTCCGTCGGCTCGTACAGGAGTCCTGGCAGAGGTCACTGCAACTCGAGCTCGACCCCGACCACCTCGGAACCGCAATCGATTTCGCTGAAGACGACCTTCACGAGTACCGCAGCGCCCACCCGATGGCGTTGGCGCTACCGACCATACACAGCCTTCTTATCCGTCACACTTTCGATGCCGGACTGATCGTCGCGATTGGGGACGAAGCCGGTCGGCTCCTCTGGATCGACGGAGACCGGGCGCTCCGACGTAAGGCCGAGGGCATGCTCTTCGTCGAGGGTGCCGACTGGTCGGAGCGGGCGGTCGGCACGAGCGCGCCGGGAACGGCTCTCGCTGTCGACCACGGCATCCAGATCCAGGGTGCCGAGCACTTCAATCGCATCGTGCACCCGTGGAGCTGCACGGCGGTGCCGGTGCACGATCCTGCTTCCGGCCGCATCCTCGGAGTCATCGACATCACCGGGGGAGCGGATGCCGTGGCTCCGGCGACTCTTCCGCTGCTGGAGGCCGCTGTGGCGGCCGTCGAGTCGGAACTGCGCATCCGTCGATTGGATGAGTGGACCTCGCGCCCCCACCGCTCCAGGACGGTACCGAGCGCTCCCCGGGCCATCGCACCGCCTGTGCTCGCCGTGCTTGGCAGCGATAGCGGCCGCATCATCGTCGGCGGTCGAACGACTGAGCTGAGCATGCGCCACTCCGAGATCCTCACGCTTTTGGCGTGGAATCCGCGGGGGCTCTCGGTCGATCGTCTCGCCCGGCTTGTCTATGAGCAGGAGGGATCGAGCGTCACTCTCCGTGCCGAGATGGTGCGGTTGCGTAAGGTGCTCGAGCGAATTGACGATTCGCTCGTGCCGCTCTCACGGCCTTACCGGTTGCCGGCGCGGCTAGAACTGGATGCGCACCGAGTGTTGGCGTTCCTGGACCGCGGGGCGCACCGCGTGGCGCTCGGGGCGTACTCGGGAGCACTGCTTCCGACATCGTCCGCCCCAGGAATTGCTGATATCCGCCGGGAACTGAGCCAGCGCCTGCGCGATGCTCTGCTCACTGACGCCTCTGCCGAAACACTTCTCGCCTATGCCCGCACCGATGAAGCGGCGTATGACGCCGACCTCTGGAGGGCTTGCCTTCGGATGCTTCCGCCCAAGTCTCCCAAGCGCGCGGCAGTTGTCGCCCGCCTCGAACGAATTGAAGCCGAACTCGCACTGCAACAGGTCGCAACCTAGTCGCAACCTCGCCGCTCCTAA
>JAYTTG010000010.1:0-2931 GCA_043745175.1 Microbacteriaceae bacterium | reverse complement strand
ACCTTCGCCCGCATCTACGAGGATCGCATCCTGCAATTGCGCGAGGTTGACGAGAGACTCGCCTTCGGGCGACTCGAGCTTGAGCCCCAGGCGGCCGGGGGAGCCGACGACGGGACGGATGGCTCGGTGTTCCGCTACATCGGCCGAATAGGCCTGCGCGACCAAGACCTGCAACCGCTGTTGCTCGACTGGCGGGTGCCGCAGGCGAGCGCCTTCTACCAGGCCACCGCCGCGACGCCGCTGGGAGCGCGAGCGCGCCGTCACCTGCTCTCGAAGGGACGGAGCATTATCCGCATCGAGGATGAGATCTTCGACGCAGAACTGCTCGAAAGTGCGACCTCGGAGTTGCAGGGCGAGGGCGCCCTGCTTGCGGCGCTCACCGCCCAGCGCACCGGACGGATGTCCGATATCGTCGCCACCATCCAGGGCGAACAAGACCGCATCATCCGTTCCGATCTCAGGGGAGTGCTTGTCGTGCAAGGGGGGCCAGGCACCGGCAAGACCGCCGTCGCCCTGCACCGGGCGGCCTACCTGCTCTATTCGCACCGGGATCGGTTGCGCAACTCCGGTGTGCTCATCGTGGGGCCGTCCCGCTCATTCCTGCAGTACATCGAGGCGGTGCTTCCCTCGCTCGGCGAGACCGGGGTCGTACTCGTGAGCGTCGGACAGCTCTACCCCGACGTCGAGGCGACACGGGAGGATGCCCCCGCCACCGCCGCGATCAAAGGCCGGGAATCGATGGCAGGTCTCGTTGCCCGCGCGGTACGTTCGCGCCAGCGGGTGCCCTCCGCGCCCCAGGACCTCGAGGTGAACGGTGACCGGCTCACCCTCGACCCGCGTCTCATCGCGACGGCGATCGGCCGGGCGCGAGAGAGCAACAAGACCCACAACGAAGCGCGCGTGGTGTTCGTGAAGAATGCCCTGAATGCTCTGTCCCGCCAGTGGCTCACCCAGCTGCAGGATGCCGGCAACTCCATGGACGACACCGATCTGTCGATGTTGCGTGAGGACCTGCGAGCGGCCGAAGATGTGCGGGTGGCGCTGAATACGGCATGGCTGCCGCTGACCCCACAGAAGCTGCTGCAGGACCTCTACGCCCGCCCCCAGTGGCTCGCCGAGCTGACCCCAGGGTGGACCGAGACCGACCGTGCCCTGCTGCAGCGAGACCGCGAGGCAGAGTTCACGATCGCCGACATTCCTCTGCTCGACGAGGCCGCCCAGCACCTCGGCGAATACAGCGTGGCGGATGCCGCGCAGAAGCGCGAGGCGAAGCAGCAGCGCAAACGTGATATCGAAAACGCGGAACATGCGATCGAGAACATGCGGGTGGGCGGACTGGTGAATGCGAAGGCCCTTGCCGACAACTTTGCGGAGCTGGGGGACCGATCGACGACCGCTGAGAAGGCTGCGGCCGACCGCACCTGGACCTACGGTCATGTCGTCGTTGACGAGGCCCAGGAGCTCTCTCCGATGCAGTGGCGGCTGTTGCTGCGGCGTGGACCTCAGCGCTCGTTCACGATCGTCGGGGATATCGCCCAGGTGGCATCGGCCGCCGCGGCATCCAACTGGAAGGATGCGCTCGCCCCGTTGTTCGCGGATTCTCCGGAGTCCGATCGGTGGCGGCTCGAGGAACTCACGGTGAATTACCGCACGCCGAGCCAGATTGCGGCGGCCGCCGAGTCGATGGCGATCGCGAACGGCCTGCACGTGACCAAATCCCGCTCGGTGCGATCGAGCGAATGGCCGATCACCGTTGCGGCGGATGCGGTGGAGGCGGTGCGGACCGATCGGCAACCCGACGGGGCGGGTGGCACGCTCGCCGTGATTGTGCTCGAGTCGGGCATCCGCGAGCTCACGGATCGTCTCGTCGCCGAGTTCGGCGACGCAGTGGGGATCGGCGCGGTCGGACTCACCCGCGACATCGCCGTGATCACCCCCCAGGAGGCCAAGGGGCTGGAGTTCGACTCGGTCGTGGTGGTGGATCCAGCGGCGATCCTCGCGGCATCCGAGCGGGGTGCAGGGGCGCTCTACGTCGCGATGACCCGCGCCACCCAGCGCCTCACGCTCGTTGCCGACGGAGAGTTGCCCGCCGGCATCCGGTAGGACCTAAGCCGTTGGCGCCAGTGCGTCGTAGCGCAGGAACCCGCGCTGAAGACGCGTGAGAAGTACCAGGATCACGATTATCGCGAGCCCGCCGAGCAACGGCGGCAGCCAGATCGCGCCGATACTCGCGATGATCCCGATGTAAACGTCACCGACCCGCGGTCCACCGGTGACGACCACCGTGAAGACCCCCTGCAGCCGCCCGCGCATGCTGTCAGGCACCGCGACCTGGAGCATCGTCTGCCGGAAGATGCTGCTGACGTTGTCGGCCGCCCCCGCCCCCGCGAGCATCACGCTGGCGACAATGATCGCCGGAACATTAGCCCGGGTAGCGCTCACCGGCCCGAATCCGCCCAAAGACAGGGCGAGCAGTACCCCTCCGAACCCCGCGATGAAGGCTCCGTAAACGACAATCGAGGTGCGGATCGCCCTCCCGTGCCAGCGCACCCCACCGAGTCGACCCGACAGCAGGCTGCACAGCAGCAGGCCGACCGCTCCGGCCGCAGTCAGCACGCCGACGGTCACCGCGCCTCCGCCGAGCACGAGGGCGCCGACGGCGGGGAACAGCACCCGCGGCTGGCCGAGAGCCATCGCGATGATGTCGACAACGAAGGTCATTCGGATATTCGGTGCAGACCTCAGGAAGTCGATCCCATCGCGCAGCGAGGTGATCCCCGGCCGCTGCGCGTCAGCATCGGGTGCGAGTTTCGGCAGTGAGAAGATACCGGCGAACGCGGTGAGAAAGAGCACAACATCCACGGTGTAGGTCCACCCGAATCCCACGGTCGCGACCAGCACGCCAGCGAGCGCCGGGCCGATCGTCACCAT
>JAYTTG010000009.1:0-2936 GCA_043745175.1 Microbacteriaceae bacterium | reverse complement strand
AATCGCGCGATTCCGGCCTTGTCGCCCAGTGCCTCCCGGATTGCTTTGCCGAGCACGATGCCGATGTCTTCAACCGTGTGGTGAACGTCGATTTCCGTGTCACCGCTCGCCCGAACCATGAGGTCGATCAGCGAGTGCTTCGAAAACGCGGTGAGAAGGTGGTCATAGAACGGCACCGACGTCTGGATATCCGACACGCCTGTGCCGTCGAGGTCGAGCGACAGGTCGATGCTTGACTCGCTCGTCTCACGTTGGAGGCGAGCCACGCGCTGGGGACTCATTGCCCAATCCTATCGAGAGCACCCGTGCCGACAGCACCGGCATCGAGGGCACCGAGTGCCTCGAGGAAGGCGGTCGTCTCCGTCGCCGTTCCCGCCGTCACCCGAAGGTGATTCGGGATTCCGATATCGCGGATGATGATGTCCTGCTCAAGCAGCGCCTCGAATACTGCGCGCGGATTCTCGACTCCCCCAAACAGTACGAAGTTGGCCCAACTGCGCCAGACCGGGTATCCGAGCCGCGGAAGCTCCTCAAGCAGGCGATCCCGCTGCTCTTTGATGTCATCCACCATGGCGAGCATCTCGCTGCTATGGGCAAGCGCGGCGATCGCCGCCGCCTGAGTGAGAGCAGAAAGATGATACGGCAGGCGCACGAGGCGCAGCGCGTCAGTTATCGCGGGATCTGCGGCGAGAAAACCAAGTCGCGCGCCCGCGAACGCGAAGGCCTTACTCATGGTGCGGGAGACAATGAGCCGCTCACGCCCGGCGAGCAGACTCAGCGCTGTCGGCAGCTCTGCCGGAGCGAACTCGGCGTAGGCCTCGTCCACCACGATGATGCCGTCGGTCGCGTCATAGGCGGCCACGATCGTCTCGAGGGACAGTGGGGTTCCGGTGGGGTTGTTCGGCGAGCAGAAGAAGACAATGTCCGGAGTGGTCTTCTCGATCCACTTCACCGCCGTCTGCGGGGAGATCTCGAAAGCCGAGTCACGCTCGCCCGCAATCCACCTCGTGCCGGTGCCTGCCGCAATGATCGAGTGCATCGAGTAGGTGGGCGGAAACCCGAGCACGCGTCTGCCGGGACCCCCAAAAGCTTGAAGGATCTGCTGCAATACCTCGTTGGAGCCGTTTGCTGCCCAGATGTTGTCACGCGTGAGGCCCGATCCCAGGTAGCCAGCCAGGCTGTCGCGCAGCGGCGTGAACTCTCTGTCGGGGTAGCGGTTGAGGCCAAGCACGACTTCGGCAAGTGCGGTCACGATGTCCGTGGCCACCGCCTCCGGGATCGGGTGGGTGTTCTCGTTCACGTTCAGGCGGATACGTACCTGCTCCTGAGGCGCACCGTAGGGGACAAGGCCGCGCAGGTCGTCGCGAATGGGCAGATCGTCGAGGGAAACCACTGTTCAATGTTAGAGGTGCCACCTGGAGTAAGCAGACATCAGTGCCCGTACTTCAAGTTCCCGTACTTCCAGTGCCCGTACTTCAGTGCCCGTACTTCAGCGGGACGGCCAGGGTCTGCCCCGGCTGCACGACGGCGCTGGACAACTGGTTGAGATGCACGATGTCTGAGACGACGTCGCGAGGGTCATCCGAAGGAGCGATCTGAGCCGCGAGCTGCCACAGGCTCTCACCCGCCTGCACTGTTACATGCTCAAAGGTGACTGACTGCAACGAGGCGGCGGAAGCAGGGCCCATGGCGGCGGCACCGCCTGCGTTTATCGCAAACCCGAGGGCAGCGATAACGAGGGGAAACGCCACGATCAGAGTCAGTAGTGCATAGCCGCGGCGGGTGATCCGAAGTCGGGGGGTTCCGATTGTGCCGTTCACAGTTGCTGTGCTCATTGCCATGCCTTCCTTGCGGGGTTTTCGTATCCGACACTCGGCCGGGAGTGCCGGATACGAAGCTTTGTTCCGAACATACCTTCGAATTAGTTGAAATTCAAGCTTCGTCTTCGACTTTTTCGCCGATTGAATCGCAACACACTCGAACAGGTGTTTGTTTCAGGCGCCAAAGGTGGATACAGTTTCGATTGTCTGATGATCAGAGAATCAGCAGCCACCGACATTCTGGAAACTGGCCATGTCGACGCAGGGCCGCGATAGCAGGAGCAGCATGAGCGAGAGGGATTTCGAGATGGATTCAGTGCAGTCCGGCAGGGCGGAAATGCGCGGACCACGCGAAGCCGGTCCCCTTCGGGAGAAGCCGGGTACACGCCGTCGCAAGAGCCTGAGTGACAAGCAGCTCGCCATCCTCGACTTCATCCAGCGCGCGGTAGCGACCCGTGGCTATCCGCCGAGCATGCGTGAGATCGGGGATGCCGTCGGACTTTCCTCCCTGTCGAGCGTTACCCACCAACTCAATCAGCTTGAGCTCAGTGGCTATCTGCGTCGCGACCCCAACCGGCCGCGCGCCCTCGAGGTGCTCATCGACATCCAGCAGGAAGAGGGCGCGGCCGTCTCCGACAATCCGACGCCGATCGGTGACGCGGCGATGGTGCCGCTCGTCGGTCGCATCGCCGCCGGCATCCCGATCACGGCGGAGGAGATGGTAGACGAAGTATTCCCGCTCCCCCGCCAACTCGTGGGGAAGGGCGAGCTCTTCATGCTCAAAGTCGTCGGGGATTCGATGATCGACGCGGCGATCTGCGATGGAGATTGGATTGTCGTGCGCCAGCAGAAGAACGCCGAGAACGGCGACATCGTCGCAGCGATGCTCGATGAGGAAGCCACCGTCAAGGTGTTCCAGCAGCGTGACGGTCACACCTGGTTGCTTCCCCGCAACAGCGCCTTCGCGCCAATCCTCGGTGACTACGCCGAGCTGCTCGGCAAGGTCGTCGCGGTGCTGCGCTCCATCTGAGGCAAGACGAACCACCCGACGCAGGTGAAGCCAGAAAGCCGGCGAGAGCCACCCCGGGAAATGAGTGCGTGAGCTCGTGCGGGATG
>JAYTTG010000008.1:0-2948 GCA_043745175.1 Microbacteriaceae bacterium | reverse complement strand
GCCGCGACCAGAGTCTCGCGCAGCTCGCGCTCTGCTGGGTGCTGCGCCATCCGCAGGTCACCTCGGCCCTGATCGGGGCATCGAGCGTCGTGCAGCTAGAAAACAACATTGCCGCTCTCGAGAGCGCACCACTCACCACAGAGGAGATCGCCGCGATCGAACCCCTTGCGGTGGATGGCACCACCGACTGATAAGCCGCGCGGATGTCGGTGGACCGACCTACAGTGACACCACACAGACAACCGGGCCGGCTGAAACAAGGAATCCGCATGACTACTCTCTCTTTCACTAGCCCCCAGGCCGTCGCCCGTCCCGGACTCCATCTCGTGCAGTTGCACGACGAGCTGTGGAGGGTGACGCGTCCGTCCGGCGACGTGCTCGGCTACGTTGAGCAGTTCCGGGTGCGCGCGGGTCTTAGATTCCGCGCGAAAAGATTCATTGCGCGCCAGCGCCGATTCGTCGAGATGGGCGAATTCTGGAGCATGGACGACGCGATCGATTGTTTCGGCTTCTGAGTCGGTCTCCCGCCCGGTGTACCGGGCGATACCCGGGGTCGAAAGCAGTTGGAGACTCGCCTCAGCCGCTCGCTGAAACTCGCCGAAACCCGGGTTAACATTCGGGCATGCAATGGTGGACCGACTTTCTCGACTGGCTCAACTCCGACAACGGCTGGCGCATCATTTCCACGGCGGTCATCCCTTTTGTGGCGATTGTTGTCGCGGGTATCGTCGCCGCCGCGATCGGACGCGCTTCGGCGCGCAAGGTGATCGAACTGAGCGAGCGTGAGGTGCGCGCATCCGCCGTCACTGCGCTCATCAGCGCTGCCCGCAAGGCGGCCGTCTGGAACACACTGCCGGCACCGGAACAGCAGCACATCGACCATCTCATCGGAGACGCCGAAATTCGTCTGCGCCTGCTTCCGATCGCGGGTACCGGTCTCGCGGCGGACTGGGCCCGCCACGAGATCGCAGGAATGAAGCGCAACGCCATCTCCTTCAGCTTCCAGGCCGAGCAGTCCCTTCTCGTGTTCCGCGACCGAATGATCGAGTGGCAGGGTCGCCCGAGCCGGGCCAAGAAGCTCTTCAAGAACGACATCGACTCCTGGGCATACGACTCTTCGGCGAGCGAGCAGGAGCTCGTACACCAGCAACAGAAGTGGGCTGCCCAACAGGTGACCGAGACCGGTCCGATCGCCACGGTGTCGACCACCCCGTTCACCCGCCCCCGGGCGCCTGTACCGATCGATGCGCCGCTCGTCGAGACCGTCGCTGCCGTCGCTGCCGTCGGCCCCGCTGCCAGCCTCGCGTCCGCCGCTGCCCCCGCCGCCGAGACTGTTGCGCTCGAGATGGGCCCTCCGCAGGCCGCTGTGCCGGCGCCTATCGCCCCGGAGGCTCAGGTGCCAGGAGCCGTCGCAGCAGAGACCATCGCGCCGGGGGCCCCTGCCGCCGCACCCGTCGAGCCGAGCTTCAGTTCGCCCGACGCCACCGTGCCCGTCGGCGACGAGCCTCATCCCCTGGTCGAGCCAGCCGACACCTCATCACACGACGTGTCGGAGGCATCAATCTTTGGTGCCAACCCACCGCAGAAAGTGGTCGAGCCGGAGAAGGTCGAGTCCGAACACGCGGAACCAGTGCACTCAGAATTTGGCACCGAGCCGCCGCCAGAATCCGAGATCATCGAGGGTGAGATCGTCCAGCCGGATACGCACCAGGAGCCGCCGTCAGACAGTTCAGCTCCCGACAACCACGACCACGACCACGACCACGACCACGACCACGATGAACACCATGACAATCACCAACACGACGAATACGACAACCACGACAATCACCAACACGATGAGTGGCGCGGCTGATCCGAACCGGGCATCCCGTACGTCACCGATCTGAGAGGCGCAACATCGCTCAGTCGCTGACGGCTGGCGTGCAAATCCCGCGGCTGGCATAGTCCCCCCGGAGGGATTCGAACCCCCGGCCAAGTGGGTAGAAACCACACGCTCTTCCGCTGAGCTACGGGGGGAGGACGGTCCCCAGATTACTACGCGGCTCGCACTGCCTGTGCTGCAGCACCACGCACCAGTTCTCGCCTGACCCTTGCCCGACGGGTCTGAGGCCGCGTCCGCAGTGCTGCAGTCTTCCTGGTCATAAGTCTGCCCCTGACGGCCGCAGATCGCTAGTGCCGACATCGAATCAGAGGCGATCAATGACGAGCCGAACAAGAAGCCGCCTGTCGACCAGCGCCTGTCGACCAGCGCCTGTCGACTAGATTGAGGCATCATTCCCTCACCGAAGTTACCATCGGCACCGGACCCGGTGCCCATTCCCGGCCGCTCTGCGCTGCCCCCTTTGGATGATGCGGAATTGGCCGTTCGGGGGCTTGATCAGCACGAGGTGGCTGCTCGAGTTCGGGCCGGCTTAACAAACGTCAGTTCCCGTGGATCGAGCCGGAGCCTCTGGCATATCCTTCGGGCCAACCTGTTCACCCTGTTCAATGCTGTCGTCGGGGCCAGCACTGTCGTGCTTCTCCTGTTCGGCGATTGGCAGGACGGCGTGTTCGGCCTCACAGCGCTGGCGAACCTGTTGATCGGAGTGCTGCAGGAATTCCGCGCGAAACGCCTTCTCGATTCGCTCGCCCTTCTCAGTGCGACCCCGGCGCGAGTCATGCGGGATGGCATGATCAGGGAGATCCCCACCGATCAGGTTGTCATCGACGATCTGCTCGTGCTCCGCGTCGGAGACCAGGTTCCTGCCGACGCAATCATTGTGAGCGACGTTGACCTCGAAATCGATGAGTCGCTTCTAACCGGGGAGACGGACCCGGTCGACAAAGCGGTGCGGACCAGCGTGCTCTCCGGATCAGCCGTGGCCGCCGGGCACGGAACCGCCCGGGTGACGCAGGTCGGGGCCGATTCCTATTCGAGCCGCCTCACTGCCGAGGCGAAACGCTTC
>JAYTTG010000007.1:0-2949 GCA_043745175.1 Microbacteriaceae bacterium | reverse complement strand
CAGGCTGGCATGCGCCACAACCTGGAAAGCAAGTCGGGGCAGCGCAAGCGTCGCCTCAACCAGGACCAGGTCATTGCTCCGGCAAACGTCAAGGCCATTAAAAAGCTTCTCGGCATCTAACGTCGACCCCCAGAACTAAAGGAAAACGGAAATGGCAAGAGTAAAGAGGGCCGTCAACGCCCACAAGAAGCGTCGGGTAATCCTCGAGCGCGCCAAGGGTTACCGCGGCCAGCGTTCGCGTCTGTACCGCAAGGCTAAGGAGCAGGTCACTCACTCCCTCGTCTATGCCTACCGCGACCGTCGTGCCCGTAAGGGTGACTTCCGTCGCCTGTGGATCCAGCGCATCAACGCCGCGTCGCGCGCGAACGGCCTCACGTACAACCGGCTCATCCAGGGGTTGAACCTGGCCGGAGTGGGCGTCGATCGTCGAATCCTCGCCGACCTCGCTGTCACCGAGCCCGCGACGTTCGCTGCTCTCGTCGCCACCGCGAAGGCCGCTCTCCCGGCCGACACCTCGGCCCCGCGGGTACTCGCGTAGCTCGCAGTCCTCTTCATCGAAGGGCCCGGCCGCCTCGGGGCGGTCGGGCCCTTCGTCACGCCAGCCCGTGCGGCGTAGGGTGCGCAGAGTCGAACGTCGGTCATATACGCGCCGGGGAATCCGACCTCCACGGTGAAGCCTCCTCGCGATAATAGACTTGAGCCGTGCTTGATAACCCCCGTTCGCCGCGAGTCCGTGGCGTTGCCAAACTCGCAAAGCGCGAAGGGCGCGTCTCCACCGGCCAGTTTCTTCTCGAGGGCCCGCAGGCAGTCGCCGAAGCCCTCGCCTTCCGACCCGAACTCGTCGTCGAGCTCTTCGCAACGCCGACGGCACTCGACCGCTACACGGAGATCGCGCACAACGCGGAAGAGGCGGATATCGAGGTCGAATTCGTCAGCGAACATGTGCTTGACGCGATGGCGGATACCGTGACTCCCCAGGGGATCATCGCGGTGTGTCGCCAGTTTCCCACCTCGCTGAAAGACATTCTCGCCTCCGAGCCAAAGCTGATTGCAATCCTCGAAGAGGTGCGTGACCCGGGCAATGCCGGCACAATCATCCGGGCCGCAGACGCCGCGGGTGCCGACGCTGTGATTCTCACCGGCCGCAGCGTCGATCTCTACAATCCCAAGGTCGTCCGCGCCTCTACCGGCTCCATCTTTCACCTGCCGGTTGCCGTCGGTGTGGAGCTTGAAGCCGTGCTGCAGAAGGTGCACTCCGCCGGGCTCACCGTTCTCGCGGCAGATATCAAAGGAGACGATCTGCTCTCGGCGCGGGTCGAGGGGCTTCTCGCGCAGCCAACGGCCTGGCTGTTCGGTAACGAGGCTCGTGGGCTCTCTGACGAGCATTTTGCGCTCGCGGATCGCGCGATCATGGTGCCGATCTACGGCCACGCCGAGTCGATGAATCTCGCGACAGCTGCATCCGTCTGCCTGTACGAGAGCGCTTTCGCGCAGCGAACATTGATCCAGTAACCCTGATCGAGTAGCCAGTAATCGAGCGAACACGTCTACGGCCGTGCCGAATTATTGAATCGTGCGACAGCCGCATCCGTTTGACTGTACCGGAGCGCTTTCGCGCAGTGAGTATTGAAGTAGCGGATGAGAGGTCCGCTTGGCAGGTCTTGTACGACGAGCCTTCGTTCGCTTGATCAATACAAAGGATCACAGTAATGCCGGGGGGACTATCAGAAATAAAGCTGCAATCTACGCTTCCGCCTGACGTTGCGATGCCGCCCGAATTGCTGATTGTCGCGGTTGGAGTACAAGAGCCGTATGAAGCTTGAGCCGTGCCTGCGCCGATACCGCCGAGGGAAATGCAAACCCCCGTCAGAACTGCAGTCGTGAGCGCGGCAATCTTTCGCGTTTGCACTCGCAGTTTCTCTTGTTCAATCGATCAAGTAAAAAACGGAGTATCACTCAATTTACGTCGATGTGGATTACTCTGTCAAGGGTATGAGTAAACGTTAGATTCGACTCGAAGTGAGACAAGCCCTACGGTAACTTTCCGTACGGGGCCGTCCTGATCCCGCCAGCTCCGACCGACGCCTCCGCTGGTTGGCATTAAGCTTGGGACCCGTGTCAGACTCCGCCGCGCCGCCGCCCCCGTCGATCTCCGAAGCAACCGTCGGCGCAGCGGTCGAGGCGGCTCTCGCCGCCATCGGTGCGGCCGCGGATGTCGCGGGCCTCAAGCTTGTCAAAACTCAGCACCTCGCTGAGGCGTCTCCTCTGGCGAAGCTGAATGCGACCTTAAGGGATGTCGCTCCGGCCGATAAGGCCGCCTTCGGCAAGCTCGTCGGCCAGGCGCGTGGCCGCGCCAACCAGGCCTTCACCGCGCGCGAGGCCGAACTCTTTGCGGCCGAGGAAACCGGACGCCTTGCCGCAGAGGCGGTGGATGTCACGGCACTGTCATCGCGCTGGACTCCGGGCGCGCGGCATCCGCTCAACCTCTTGCAGGAATACATCGCCGATGTCTTCATTGGAATGGGGTGGGAGGTGGCCGAGGGACCGGAGCTCGAGAACGAGTGGTTCAACTTCGACGCGCTCAACTTCGACGAGGATCATCCGGCCCGCGCCATGCAGGACACCTTTTTCGTCGAGCCGGTCGAGGAGCATCTGGTGCTGCGCACTCAGACCAGCCCGGTGCAGATCCGCTCGCTGCTCACCCGCGAGCTGCCCGTCTACGTGATCTCGCCCGGCAAGGTCTTCCGCACCGACGAGCTCGACGCCACTCACACCCCGGTGTTCCACCAGGTCGAAGGAATCGCCATCGACAGGGGGCTCACTATGGCGCACCTGCGCGGCACCCTCGAACACTTCGCCCGCATCATGTTCGGTGACGAGGCGAAGATCCGACTGCGCCCCAACTACTTCCCCTTCACCGAGCCGAGCGCCGAGATGGATGTCTGGCAG
>JAYTTG010000006.1:0-10959 GCA_043745175.1 Microbacteriaceae bacterium | reverse complement strand
CGACGACTCCGAGTCCGGCGAGCAGGCTGGTGGCCTGGTCGACGCCGACCTTGTAGTTGTCGAAGGTCGTGTAGTAGTCGACGTTCTTATTCCCGTTGATCAGACGGTCATAGGCGATTACCTTGACCCCGGACTTCGCCGCCTGGTCGAGCTGGTCGCTGAGTGCGGTTCCATCGATCGAGGCGATGATGAGAATCTTCGCGCCCTTGGTGAGCATATTGCTGATCTGCAGTACCTGCTGGGGAATCTTGTCGTCGGCGTACTCGAGGTCGACTTTGTAGCCCTTGGCCTCGAGGTCGGCCTTGATCGCGTCGCCATCCTTGATCCAGCGCTCTGACGTCTTGGTCGGCATCGCGACGCCGACAAGCGCGCCCTTGCTGCTTCCTGACGCGGGGGCTTCTGCCGTTCCGCCGCGGCCGCCGGAGCATGCTGCGAGCGAGAGTGCCAATCCGGCGGCGGCGATGCCGATGAGAATCTTCCGTACCTTCACTGTGGTGCCTTTCTTATTGTTGGGACGTCGTTGTCAAACGTGATGCTGGTGAATCCGCCCTCGTCCTGGTGAAGCGGTTTCCCTACCGGCCAGCCCTTGGTGCTGGTGGCAAGTCATGAGTTGTGGTTACAGCCCTGCGGCCAATCGGTAATAGGCCTGGTTCCAGCGCAATTCGCGGCTGAATTCGCGCAGCTTGGTGTTCCTGTCGATCACGACGAGTTCATTCTTCGCGATCTCCGCGAAGTCCTCGAACACCTCAAGACCCAGCGCTGTCGACATGACGGTGTGGTGCGCGGCGCCAGCGGTGAGCCACGCCGCAGCACTCGTAGCGAAGTCGGGTTCCGGCTTCCACACGGCGCGCGCCACCGGCAGGTGGGGCAGCGGATGCGGCAGCTCCACCACTTCGACGACATTGGCCACGAGGCGGAACCGGTCCCTCATATCGCTCAGCGCAACGACGACGGCCGGGCCGGGATCCGTATCGAAAACGAGGCGCACGGGGGCGTCACGGCCACCGATACCGAGCTCGTGAATCTCGAGGCTCGGCCGTGCGCTGGTGAGGGAGGGGCAGACCTCGAGCATGTGCGCTCCGAGAATGAGCTCCTGCCCCGGCGTCAGGTCATAGGTGTAGTCCTCCATCAGCGACGCACCGCCGGGCAGGCCAGCTCCCATCACCTTCGCCGCACGCACGAGCACCGCGGTCTTCCAGTCACCCTCCGCACCGAAGCCATAACCGTCGGCCATGAGCCGCTGCACCGCGAGACCCGGAAGCTGGCGAAGTCCGCCCAGGTCTTCGAAGCTGGTGGTGAACGCGCTGAAGCCGCCCGCCTCGAGAAAGCTGCGGAGTCCGAGTTCGATGCGTGCGCCGTAGCGAAGCGACTCGTGGCGCTCGGCACCCTTTGTGAGCTCAGGGGCCACGGCGTACAGCTCTTCGTACTCTGCGACGAGAGCATCAACATCCGCCTCAGACGCGGCATCAACGGCCTCGACGAGCTCATTGACCCCCCAGGTATTCACCTGGACGCCGAACTGCAGCTCGGCCTCGGTCTTGTCGCCCTCAGTTACCGCGACGAAGCGCATATTGTCGCCGAAACGGGCGAGCTTGAGGTCATGGGTGGCCGCCCAGCCGGCGGCGGCGCGGGTCCAGGTCGCGATCTGCGCGATGACCCGCGGGTTCGACACGTGCCCGACAACTGTCTTGCGGGCGACCCCGAGACGGGTCTGGATGTAGCCGAACTCCCGGTCGCCGTGGGCGGCCTGGTTGAGGTTCATGAAGTCCATGTCGATCGTTGCCCAGGGCAGCTCGACATTTGCCTGGGTGTGCAGGTGCAGCAGGGGCTTTCGCAGCAGGTCGAGGCCGGTGATCCACATCTTGGCCGGGCTGAACGTGTGCATCCAGGCGATGACACCGATCACGCTGTCATCAGCGTTGGCGTCGAGGGCCATCCGGCGAATCGACTCCGAATCCTTCAGCACCGGCTTCCACTGGACCGTGACCGGAATCTCGGCTGCAACGCCGAGCGCATTCGCAATGGCCCGCGACTGCTCGGCGACCTGCGCGAGGGTCTCTTCGCCATAGAGCCCCTGGCTTCCGGTGAGAAACCAGACCCTGTACGACTTCAGGTCGGGAATGATGCTGCGGCTCATGCGTCTGCTCCTGCTGTGGTGGGTTTCACTGCCTGGCCGTACACGTTTTGGTACCGGTGGAAGAGGGCGTCGATTGCGGCCTGGGGAATCGGGATGAGCTCGCCGAGTTGTTTCGCGATGTGCACTGTTCGCGCGACATCCTCTGCCATGACCGCGGCCTTGACGGCATCCCGCGGGCTGGATCCGATGGTGAAGACGCCGTGGTTCTGCATCAGCACGGCTCGGGAACGATGGCCGGTGAGGGTCGCAACAACGCCGCGTCCGATCGAGTCGTCGCCGATGATGGCGAACGGCCCGACCGGGATGTCCCCGCCGAACTCGTCCGCCTGGCCGGTGATCGCGCACGGGATCGCTTCACCGCGGGCCGCCCACGCGGTCGCGTAGGTGGAGTGGGTGTGCACGACGCCGTTGACCTCCGGCATATTGCGGTAGATGTAGGCGTGCGCCGCAGTGTCGCTCGAGGGCGAGTGCTCCCCCGTGATAACGGTGCCGTCGAGGTCGCAGAGAATCATATTTTCGGGGGTGAGGTCGTCATACTCGACACCGCTCGGCTTGATGACGAAGAGGTCTGCGCCGGGAATGCGGCCGGAGATGTTGCCGCCGGTCCACATCACGAGGTTGTATCTCACGAGCATTTCGTGCAGCTTCGCGACGTCGGCCCGCATGCCATTAATGGCCTGCTCAAAGGCGGTCATCTGTAGCGCTCCAACGCTCGAGAAGCACCCTCAGCGCCCGTATCGAGACCCGCCGCCGCCCGCTTGAGTGCCTTCAGCCGGTGCATCACATCATTGCCACCGCGACCGAAATAGTCGTGAAGGTTTGAGTATTCGGCATAGAGAAGGTCGTAGGCATCCGCCGCTTCGCTGTTCGGCGTGTAGACGGCACGGTCGACCTTGCCCATCGCGCGCCCCGCCGCCAACACGTCTGAGTAGGCCCCGGCTGCCACCGCGGCGTGGATGGCCGAGCCCAGCGCCGGGCCCTGCTCGCTCGCGATGATCGAGATCGGCATCCGCAGCACGTCGCTGTAGACCTGCATGAGGAAGGGATTGCGCAGGAGCCCACCGGCCACAATGAACTCGGTGACCGGAACTCCGCTCGTGGCGAAGGTCTCCACGATCGTGCGGGTGCCGAAGGCCGTCGCCTCGAACAGCGCCCGATAGATCTCCTCCGGCCGCGTTGTGAGGGTCGTGCCGAGCACGAGACCGCTGAGCTCGTGGTCCACGAGTACCGAGCGATTGCCGCTCTGCCAGTCAAGTGCAATGAGCCCGTGACCGCCGACCGGCTGGTGCTTCACGAGCTCAGTGAGGTGTTCGTGGATGCTTCGGCCCGCGGCATCCGCTGCATCGAAGTAGCTCGCCGGCACCTGGTTCTTCACGTACCAGGCGAAGATGTCGCCCACGCCGGACTGGCCGGCCTCGTAGCCGTAGAGCCCGGAAACGATGCCGCCGTCGACGACGCCACACATGCCGGGCACCTCGGTGAGCACGTCGGAGTTCATCACATGGCAGGTCGAAGTTCCCATGATGGCGAGCATTTGGCCGGGCTCGACGGCCTGCGCCGCCGGGGCCGTCACGTGGGCGTCGACGTTGCCGACAGCCACGGCGATGCCCTCTGGCAGACCGGTCCAGGCCGCGGCCTGCTTCGATAACGTGCCGGCGGATGCCCCGAGCTGGCCGATCTCGTGCGCGACCTTGTCGTCGGCAAACCCTGCGAAAGCCGGGTTGAGCGCGGCGAGGAATTCGCGGCTCGGGTACGCGTCATCCTGCAGGATGCCCTTGTATCCGGCGGTGCAGGCATTGCGGATATAGCGGCCGGTGAGCTGCCAGACGATCCAGTCGGCGGCCTCGACGAAGTGGTCCATGTGCTCGTAGAGTTCGGGATCTTCTTCGAGCAGTTGGAGTCCCTTGGCGAATTCCCACTCGCTCGAGATGAGGCCGCCATAGCGCGGCAACCAGGATTCGCCCCTCGCTGCGGCAAGCTCGTTGATGCGGTCGGCCTGGCCCTGCGCGGCGTGATGCTTCCAAAGCTTCACGTAGGCATGGGGACGGTTTTCATAGCCAGCGATCTCGTTGAGCGGTGTTCCGTCGGCGATGACCGGAAGAGGAGTGCTCGCGGTGAAGTCGGTGCCAACGCCGATCACCAATGCCGGATCGATTCCGGATGCCGCGATTGCGGCCGGCACCGCGTTCTTCACTACTTCGACGTAGTCAGCGGGCACCTGCAGCGCCCAGTCCGGCGGCAGCAGCGCACCGGTGGATGCGAGCACGGTGTCCATCACGGCGTGAGGGTAGTCGTGGGTGCCGGTGCCGAGCTCCGCGCCATCCGACACGCGAACGACGACCGCCCGGCCGGAGAGGGTGCCGAAGTCGATTCCGATGACGTAGTGCTCGGCAGCGCGGTCGGGCGTGGGAGAATTCACCTCAGAGACTCCTTTGTCGAGCGGCGGCCACGGTCGCGGGTACGGCCGAGATATTGAGTGAATGTTAGCGATCACATTTTGCAGTATGTGAGCGATCACATTTCTTCATCAGACTAGCCTGCACGCAGCGGAGGACACAACAGCTTGACGCCAGAACTCGGTCACAGATGCGTCTCGATCGCGCGGACTCTCTTCCTCGCGCACGCACGCACGCACTCGCTCGCTCACGCACTCGCTCGCTCGCTCGCTTGTGAGACTCGGTTACCGCGCTTTTCGGCCAAGCAGCCACAGCATCCCCGACCGAATCTGCATAATCGCCACGACTCGATCACGCCCCCCTGCGCCGGACGACCCCGCCCCTGCCCTGCACTGCCCTGTTCCTGCGCGAAATGCAGGACTACCTGGGACAGGAGTGACGGATGCACCACTCCCGTTCACATCCGTCACAGGTAGTCCTGCATTTCGAACCGGCGGAGACACTAAGAGACCTGCAGACACAAAAATCCCCGCCTACGCGCAAACGCGGGTCCGGACTCACTCGTGAGAACGAGTTGCCACGCCCATCGGCCAAGCGACCGCGGCATTCCCGGCCGAATCCTCAGAATCACCACGACATGACCACACCCACCGCGCTGCCCTGGCCCGCGAGGAATACTGCGCGAAATGCAGGACTACCTGTAACGGGAGTGACGGATGCACCACTCCTGTTGATATCCGTCACAGGTAGTCCTGCATTTCGAACCGGCGGACACACGAAGAGAGCTGCAGGCACGAAAAAGTCCGGCCCCGCGAAGCCGCGGGGCCGGACTCGTGACTATCGAGGCGGACTACTTGTTGACGAGCGCCAGGAGGGTCGGGTTGTTCGCGTAGGACTTCGCAGCGTTGTCCTTGGTGACGAGCTCCGGCGGGAGCAGGTAGGTCGGAACGACCTTGACACCGTTGTTGTAGTCGGTCGAGTTGGTCTCGGGGGTCTTGCCAGCAGCAAGGTCCTTGATCATTGCGAGGGTGTGCTCAACAAGCTTTGTGGTGTCCTTGTTGATGGTGGAGTACTGCTCACCCGTCATGATCAGCGGGATGGAGGCAGCTTCCGAGTCCTGCCCGGTGACAACCGGCATAACCGGGGTCGCCTTGCCGGCGGCCTTGATCGACGTGATGATTGCCCGACCAAGAGTGTCGTTCGGGGAAAGCACACCGTTCAGCACGGTCCCTGAATAATTGGCCGCGAGGAGCGTGTCCATGCGGGTCTGGGCGTTCTGAGCCAGCCACCCGGCTGTTGCCGTCTGCTTGATATCGACCTGACCGGAGACAACCTTCACTGTTCCGTCCTTGATCTTTGGCTCGAGCACCTTCATGGCACCGTTGAAGAAGACCGGAGCGTTCGCGTCATCCGATGATCCGGAAAACAACTCGACGTTGTAGGTCTTGGCGTCGGGGAAGCGTGCCTTCATTCCGTCAAGAAGAGCCTGGCCCTGCAGCTCGCCGACCTTCTCGTTGTCATAGGCGACGTAGTAGTCGACGTCCTTGGTGTCTTGGATCAGGCGGTCGTAAGCGATGACCTTAGTACCGGCGGCTGCTGCGGCCTTGGTCTGCGGGCCGAGCTGCTTGCCGTCCTTGGCACCGATGACGACAACCTTGTCACCCTTGGTGATCATCGCTGATACCTGGTTGGCCTGCTCGGCTGCCGTATTCGTCGCCGGTGCGTATTGAACGTCGGCCTTGAAGCCGGCCTTTTCAATTGCGTCGGTGAACAATTTTCCGGCCAAAACCCAGTTCTCCGAGGTCTTGTCAGGAAGTGCGACGCCGATGATGGATCCAGCCTTGAAGCCCGCCGCCGGAGCACCGGAGGCTCCGGCGCCCGCGTCGCGAGACGAGCAACCCGAAAGGGCCATGAGGGCAACCCCGGCGATTGCCACGGTTGTGATTACGATTTTGCGCATGTGATGTGCTTCGCTTTCTCTTGTAATAGGTAGTGCAGTGAAAAGCTGGAGACAGTCATCGTCCCCAGGGACTACGCGAGAACGATCAATTCGGCGTAGTGGACTGTGGGCGCGAAGACTCCTCCGCGCTATCGGTTGGAGCGATGGATGGCCGGTCGATTTGTGCCGACGACGGCGCATCGCCACCAGAGGACGACCTGGGACCGCGCACGAAGATCCCGATCAGGGACGGCCGACCCTGCTTTTTGCTATACACGTCGATGCCGACGGCGATGAGAAGCACGAGACCCTTGATGATCTGCACCCGGTCAATGCCCACGCCGAGGAGCTGGAGGCCGTTGTTGAGCACGGCAATGACTAGACCACCGATGATCGACCCGACAATCGTTCCGATTCCACCGGCAACGGCGGCTCCACCGATGAAGACGGCGGCGATCGCGTCTAGCTCCCAGCCGACCCCGTCGCCAGGACCAGAGGCTCCGGCGCGAGCCACACCGATCATGCCGGCGACAGAGGCGAGCACCGACATGTTCATCATGACGAAGAAGTTGATTCGCTTGATCTTGACTCCGGAGAGTTCGGCGGCGTGCCAATTACCGCCGACGGCATAAACGTGGCGTCCGAATGTCGTGTTGCGGGTGATGAACGAGTAGACCAACACGAGAACCCCGAGGATGATCCCGGAAACTGGAAAGCTCGTTCCCAGTCGACCCCCGGCAAACAACAGCGTGGCCGAAACGACGACCGCCTCGAGAATCACGATCTTCACCCCACTCACCCACAGTGGCGCCTTTTCCGAACCCATCTCGGTCTGCGTTCGCCGTGCGCGCCATTCCTGAAAAACAATCACGACAGCGATGAGCAGTCCGAGCAGTAACGTGCCATTGCTGTAATGCGTGTTCGGGCCGAAGTCCGGGATAAACCCGCCCCCGATGTAGGTGAACGCATCCGGCACCGTGACGCTGGTGGAGTTACCGAAAAACTGGTTTGCCCCGCGAAAGATGAGCATTCCCGCAAGCGTCACGATGAATGCAGGAACACCGACATAGGCGACCCACCAGCCTTGCCAAGCGCCGATGACGGCTCCCATCCCCAGGCCAAGAAGGATCGCAAGCACCGGCGGGAAGTGCCAGCTCGCCATGGAGGTCGCCACGATTATTCCGACGAAGGCCGCGATGGAACCGACCGAGAGGTCAATGTGGCCAGCGATAATAACCATCACCATTCCGATGGCGAGGATCAGCACATAGGCGTTTTGGTTGACGAGATTGATCAGGTTGGTCGGGTCGAGGGTGAGCCCCTTCGTGAAAATTTGAAAGAAGATGATGATGACGACAAGGGCTCCGAGGATACCGACCTGGCGTCCATTCGAACCGCTGCCGAACATCTTGCCGAGGTCACGGAGCTGAAAGCCGCTCTTCCGTGAAGCTTCTGGAGTTGCGCTCATTGGCTGTTAACTTTCTTCTTCGCGGAAGTCATACTTTTCAGCAGAGTTTCGGGATTTGCTTCGTCGGCGGACATGTTGCTCGTGATCGCACCCTCGAAGATCGTGTAGATGCGGTCGGAAACGCCGAGCAGTTCCGGCAGTTCGGACGAGATCAGGATGATGCCCTTACCGGAGGCGGCGAGATCGCGGATGATGCCATAGATCTCGGTCTTCGCGCCGACGTCGATGCCCCGGGTCGGCTCGTCGAGGATCAAAAGGTCGGGGTCGGTGAACATCCACTTGGCCAGCACGACCTTCTGCTGGTTACCGCCCGAAAGCTTGTTCACACCCTCATCGACTCGCGGTGCCTTGATCCGCAGGCTCTTGCGGTAGGTCTCGGCGACCCGGTGCTCTTCCACCTTGTCGATCACCGAAAGCTTCGTGATCTTAGAAAGCTTGGCCGAGACGACCGAATCCTGAATGTCGTCGAGCAGGTTGAGACCGAGCGCCTTTCGGTCCTCGCTCACGTAGCCGAGCCCGTTCTTGATGGCCTCGCTCACGTTGCGAAGCTGAATCTCTTTGCCGTCCTTAAAGACCTGGCCGGAGATGAAATTGCCATAGGACCGGCCGAACAGGCTCATCGCCAACTCGGTGCGGCCGGCACCCATGAGGCCGGCGAAGCCGACCACCTCGCCGCGTCGCACGACGAAGCTCGAGTTCTTCACGACCATCCGCTCGGCGGTCAGCGGATGCTGCACCGTCCAGTTCTTCACCTCGAAGAAGACCTCGCCGATCTCGGCATTACGATCGGGGAAGCGGTTTTCGAGCGTGCGGCCAACCATCCCGCGGATGATGCGATCCTCGTCAACCCCGTCGGCCTTGACGTCGAGTGTCTCGATCGTCTTGCCGTCACGGATGATCGTGATCGAGTCGGAGATCTGCTCGATCTCATTCAACTTGTGGGAGATCATGATCGAGGCGATGCCCCTGCCCTTGAGACCAAGGATAAGGTCGAGCAAGTGCTGGGAGTCAGCCTCGTTGAGGGCAGCTGTCGGCTCGTCGAGAATGAGGAGCTTCACCGACTTGTTGAGCGCCTTCGCGATCTCGACGAGTTGCTGCTTGCCGACGCCGAGGTTCTTAATCTGGGTGTCGGGGTCGTCATCGAGGCCAACGCGGGCGAGAAGGTCGACGGCGCGTTTCTTGGCTTGCACCCAGTCGATGACGCCGAATCGACGCGGTTCGTTGCCGAGGAAGATGTTCTCGGTGATGGAGAGTTGGGGGATGAGCGCGAGCTCCTGGTGGATGATGACGATGCCAGCGGCCTCGCTCGAACCGATGTTCCTGAACCGCGACTCGTGCCCCTGGAACACGATTTCACCCTCGTACGTGCCGTAGGGATAAACCCCGGAGAGCACCTTCATCAGGGTGGACTTGCCCGCGCCGTTCTCGCCGCAGATGGAGTGGATCTCGCCCGCCTTGACGACCAGTGACACCCTGTCGAGGGCCTTGACCCCTGGGAACTCCTTGGTGATCGATCGCATCTCGAGGATGACCGGTTCAGTTGCCAACGGGCACCTCCGCGGCGGCCAGTGAAATCGCTCGACAGCGCGGGTTGTGTACGTTCACAACTGCGAATCTCGGCTGAGGTTTCACGTCGGACTACCTTGTCTCATCAGGGGGAAAAATAACCCGCTAACAGACTAAACCTTGTTTGCGGGCTTGTCGTCAAGTTGTGAACGCAACGAACGCGTAACGACTCGGAAATAATCACTCCCGACGCAGCCCGGGCGACTGGAGCACGAGAGAGGCTGCGCCGAGCGCCTCGGCTCGATCGCCGAGTGACGACATCACAAGACCCGTCGCTTCGCCAACGCTCGGCACCGCATGACGCAGCAGCCCCCGCCGGATCGGCCCGAGCAGGATCTGGTCGAGACCCGCGAGCGGTCCCCCGATCACGATCACCTCTGGGTTGATCAGGTTGGCGATGCTGGCGAGACCGCGTCCGATCGCCGCTCCCGCGTCATCGAGTACCCGCAGCGTTGCGGAGTCGCCCGACAGGGCGTTGCGCACGATGTCGGCTGTCGAGACGGGTGCTCTGGTACCGAGAAGCGCCATCATCACCGAGGTAGACGCCACGGTCTCGAGGCATCCCCGATTGCCGCAGTGGCACGCCACTCCGTTGTCGGTGATGGTCTCGTGCCCGATCTCCCCGGTAATGCCGAGACTGCCGGAGAACGGGTGGCCGCCGAGGATGAGGCCGGCGCCAATACCGCTGCCAATCTTCACGAACACGAGGTTTTCCACGGTGTTATGTGGACCCCAGGTGACCTCGGCGAGCGCACCGAGATTGGCATCATTGTCGAAGACCACCGGGAAGTGCAGGCGTTTTTCAAGCTCGAGCAGGTGGATGCCCACCCACTCCGGCAGGATAGCGCCCTGCACGACAGTACCGGTGCGCTGGTCGATCGGGCCGGGGATTCCGACCCCGACGCCGAGCACGGCGGAGGGCTTCACATCATGCTCTTCGAGCATCGCGGCAAGGAGTTGTGACGCCCGGTCGATGCTCTCTTCGGCACGGTGGCCGAGGGGCAACTCTACGAACTGTTCGGCGACGACAGTGAACCCGAGGCTGGCGAGCACGATCCGCAGGTGCCGACGCCCGAAGTCGATCCCGACGGCGACAGCGCCGTTGTTGGAGAGCCGCACGAGCAGGGCCCTGCGCCCGGAGCTCGTCGTCGGCTCGGTCTCGAGGGATCCGATCGCCGCCATCGTCTTCACGATGTTCGACACTGTCGCAGTGGAGAGTCCGGTTTGCCTGGCGAGTTCTGCCTGCGTGAGCGGGCCACTTCCCAGCAGGGTATCGATGATTCTCTGCTGGTTGAGCTCGCGCAGCGCCGACTGTGACCCGGGGTTTCGGGCGCCACGTGGAAGCAGTTGCGATGTTGCAGGCATGAATACGAGGGTGCATCACGCCAGGCCTTGTCGTCAAGAAGTTAACGCAACCGTTATGCAGAAATGAGAGCGGTCACATTGTTTCGCC
>JAYTTG010000005.1:0-2956 GCA_043745175.1 Microbacteriaceae bacterium | reverse complement strand
TCAACCCCGCCGACCGTATGTTGTGGGATGTCATCTTCCCCGATGTCGCCCCCGATGCCGAGGTGCACGATGGCGATGTTTTCGAGGTCGCAGGGGGCTCCCTCCGGGCGCTACATACGCCGGGTCATTCGCCGGGCTCGACCTGTTACTACCTCGAGAGCGAACGCACCCTGTTCTCGGGCGACACGCTGTTCAACGGCGGTCCAGGAGCAACCGGTCGTTCCTTCAGCGACTTTCCCACCATCATCACCTCGATCACTGATCGGCTCTTGTCCCTGCCGTTTGATGTCAGGGTGCTGACGGGGCACGGTGAATCGACCACGATCGGTGCGGAGGCACTGCACCGTGCGGAATGGATCGCACGAGGTTACTGAGCCAACGGCCCTCCCACTGGTCGAAATCACCTCAGTCGGCTACCGCGGCGCGGAGAGAAGCTCTGGCAGCCCGGGTCCGCCATTTGTTCACCGCCTCGGATGACACCTACGGGTATCGGCGGATCCACGCCGATCTGGCCGGCGAGGGAACCGAGTGCTCTCCGGAGCTGGTGCGCCAGATCATGCGACAAGAGGACCTGATCCCATGCCAGCCGCGCCCGTTCCGGGTGACTACCGAAGCGGATGCCGAAGCCGCAGCGTCGATACCGGATCTGGTCAGGCGAGACTTCACCGCGGATCGTCCGGGAGTGAAGTTCGTCGGTGACATTACCTACGTTCACACCTGGCAAGGATTCATCTATTTGGCGACCGTGATCGACTGTTACTGAAAAGAAGGTAGTCGGCTGGTCCAGCGCCGATCACATGCGCACCGAGCTCGTCGCGGACGTGCTGAGGAACGCCATTACCACCACGGTGATCGAGGCAAACGCGATCTTTCACTCGGACAGGGGCAGCGTCTACACCTCAGCCGAATACCGGACCCTAATCGCCGGTCTCGGTATGCGCTCCTCGATGGGCGGGACCGGCGTCTGCTGGGATTAAGCGATGGCTGAATCGTTCTTCTCCGCGCTGAAAACGAGCGCGTTTGTCGCACCGTCTGTCCCACAAAACTGCGCGCGAAACGCGACGTCATCGCCTACATCGAGGGGTTCTACAACAGCCACCGACGCCACTCCGCCCTCGGTTACCGACGCCCCAACGGAGTCCAAAACAGTTACCAACAGCCAACCCAGGCAGCACAAGAAAATCCAACACATCCGCTGTCCGAAATCACCGCAGCAGCCAGCGAACCTTCCGCCAGGATTCGCGGACGTTGTGCGGGTCGAGCAGGTTCCAGTTACGGCCCGGGAAAAGCAAGCCGTTCGCCCCGGCAGCGAGGGCACGGCGGACCAGGAGGCCGTCGACCTAGTCCGGGGCGAGGACTGGTCGCCGTCCGGCGGGGCCGTTTATCGCATGCGGCTGGCGTTTGGGACCGCTGTTGGGAATAACCGAATCCTTGTAAAGAAAAAAACAACACGAAACCAAGGTGGGTTCAGTGTGCTCCTGTGCCAAGCTCTATGTTGAGTCTTCTGAACGACGCGAGAAGACGCGCCGGCAAGGTCAAGCGGTTGGAACATCATCCATCTTCCTAGTGTGGTTGCACCGTGGGCGGTTACCCTCACGCCAATCGAACACAGTCTGATCGTCTACTTTTTGGTAGTTGCAGGGCTGGTGTTTCTTTTCGGTCTGCTTCGGACGTGGGCGACGGGTCGTGAGGTTGGTGCCAGGTACCGGGTAGCGGTCACCGCCCGTCTTGGGGTCATGGGGGCGGCGTTCGCGTCCTATTTGTTGTTGGCTGTCGCGTTTGTCAATGGTTACGACCGGGTGGGTTCTGTTTACCGCCCAAATGCTGGGGCGATGCTGTCGTTCACCGGCAGGTATATGGAGTGGTCAGTCACCGTTCCGCTGCTAGTGATCGAACTATTGGTGGTCTGCACACTGGTCGGAGAGTCAAAACGGAAGAATCTTGGGATTGCCGGGGCCGGGGGATTTCTGATGATCTTCACCGGGTATCTCGGGAACGCGGTCACCGATGGGGACCTGAGTATCTCGCAACTGATTTTATGGGGCGGCGTCTCGTGTGTGTTTTGGATTGCGACCACTGGTGTCCTGGTCCTCACGGTCCGCCGATCGATGCCTGAGTTGACAGCAGAGGCGGCCGGTTTGCTTCGTAATGCGACCTGGGTACTTCTTGGCGGATGGGTGGTCTACCCGCTGGTGTATGCAATCCAGATTTTCGCGGTCGGCGGTCAGTGGACAACCACGATGCACATCGTTTACACGATTGCGGATGTGAGCGTGAAGCTCGGTTTCGCTGGCCTGATCCATCGGATTGCGAAGCTGCGCACGGCAGAAGATGTGCGGGCGGGTGATGACGTGCATCCTGAAGCGATCTGGATCGACTCGGTCAAGCAATCCGACGCTGGTCTTCCGGTTGTCGTCTATTTGGCCGAGGGAGCAATAATCAACGCCAGCCGGCCTAAACCTCCGGGTGGGACTGCTGCCGCTAGCCATCCGGAAGTCAGCCCGAGCATCGATGAGAGTTCGGCGGCTGAGGACTCGTCCGAGTTCTAAGAAAATATTCCCACCGGTAGCGGTCTGCGTGCCGATCCGCGGGAAGCCCCGGTTGCGCTAAGTGAGGAGCAAGGTCATGGGCAGTTTGATGTATGGCAGCAGGGACATGGAAGTGTCCTTCGATGACCGGGCGCTGATGCATCTGCAGATCGTCATCACCGCAAAGCTTCGACGCGGCGAAAGTTTCATTTTCTCCTGGACCAGCGCGCTGGAAGCAAGCAGCAGTCGTAGCTCCATTTGGCTAGATCCAAGCAGCATCCTGTTATATCGGTTCTCCGGCAGCCGAACGCCGGCTGTCAACCGCAGATGGATTGAGACGCTCATGCTCTCAGCAAACAGTCCCGGCGGACTGTACTTCACTGTGGAACCCGCATCACCATCCGGGCAGGCATTATTTGCGCAAGAGA
>JAYTTG010000004.1:0-2956 GCA_043745175.1 Microbacteriaceae bacterium | reverse complement strand
CCGATACAGACCACCTTCGAGCGCGGGATGACCGGGGCAAGCAACTTCACGTCGGTGGCGGCGACGCGCTCCCCGGTGGTTCCGAACCCGCTGAACATCGGGTCACCGGAGAGCACGACATAGTCGTCGCCATCGAGGATGCCGTACCGGGGATCGCCACCGCCTACCGAGAATCGGGCGATCTTCACTGGGCTGTTGGCCCAGTGCCGTCGAGAGACGCGGTGCGGTCGAGCCGCGTCATCCAGCCGTGGCGATCATCGACCGTACCGTATTGGATTCCGGTGAGCTCTTCACGAAGCGACAGCGCGAGCGCGCTGCTCTCGTGCACGATCTCGAAGCCCTCGGCCTTGAGGAGTCCGATCGGCGCGACGACCGCAGCTGTGCCGCACGCGAAGGCCTCGACGATATCGCCGGATGCTGCACCCTCCCGCCATTCGTCGATGGTCACGCGGCGCCGCTCGACGGTGTGGCCGCGATCCTCAGCGAGCTTCAGGATCGAGTCGCGGGTGATTCCCTCGAGGATGCTGTCGGATACCGGCGTGACCAGGGTCCCATCCTTCTTCACCAGCACGATATTCATGCCGCCGAGCTCCTCGAGATACTTCCCCTCCTCGGAGTCGAGGAACAGCACCTGGGCGCACCCCTGCTCGTAGGCCTCGGCCTGCGCGATCAACGACGATGCATAGTTTCCGCCGGTCTTGGCAGCACCGGTTCCGCCCCTGCCCGCACGCGAATAGGTGGTCGACAGCCAGATGGACACGGGCGCGAGACCACCCGTGAAGTAGGCCCCGGCCGGGCTGGCGATCAGGTAGTAGTTCACCTTCTCGGCGGGGCGCACGCCGAGGAACGCCTCCTTGGCAAACATGAAGGGGCGCAGGTACAGGCTTGTGTCCGGCGCGGTCGGCACCCACGCTGCGTCGGCGGCGATCAGCTCTCGCAGCGAGTCGAGAAAGTACTCGGTGGGAAGCTCTGGAAGGGCCATGCGCCGGGCCGACCGTTGCATACGCGCGGCATTTGCCTCGGGACGGAAGCACCAGATAGAGCCATCGGCATGCCGGTAGGCCTTGAGTCCCTCGAAGATTTCCTGCCCGTAGTGCAGGACAGCCGCGGCCGGGTCGAGCTCGATCGGACCATAGGGTTGCACCCGCGGGCGATGCCAGCCTCCTCTGGCCGACCAGCAGATGTCGACCATGTGGTCGGTGAAATGCTTACCGAAACCAGGGTCGGCCAGGATCTCCGTGCGCTCGAGTTCGGCGAGAGCCTCGGGGTTGAGCCGACGGGTGAAGTTGAGTGTGGCCGGAGCCAGAAGATTTTTCATGGTGTCCCTAATTGCTGCGGAGTCTTACATTGTGCGCCAGGAGCGAGCGGATGGCATCCCCGACCTGCGATGTCGTTCTGGCCGCGGCCCCGCGCGAGGCGACATCGCCAGTGACGGCCGCGGTGACCTGCGCCGCGGCATCCGTGAGCCCGAGATGGTCGAGCAGGAGTGCTACCGACAGGATGGCCGCGGTGGGGTCGGCCTTCTGTTGCCCGGCGATGTCCGGCGCCGAGCCGTGCACCGGTTCGAACATGGACGGAAATGTGCCGTCAGGATTGATGTTGCCCGATGCGGCAAGACCGATGCCTCCGCTGATCGCGGCCGCAAGATCGGTGAGGATGTCGCCGAAGAGATTGTCCGTGACGATAACGTCGAATCTAGCCGGGTCGGTGACCAGGAAGATGGTTGCCGCATCCACGTGCAGGTAGTCCACAGCGACGTCGGGAAAGTCGAGGGCTACCCGGTCGACGGTGCGCTGCCAGAGACTGCCCGCGTTGGTGAGCACATTGGTTTTATGCACGAGTGTCAGCTTCTGACGCGGGCGGGCGGATGCGGCCTCGAACCCGTAGCGCACCAGCCGTTCCACCCCGAAGGCGGTATTCACCGAAACCTCGTTCGCCACCTCGTGCGCAGTGCCAATGCGGATGGCGCCGCCGTTGCCCACATAGGGACCCTCCGTGCCCTCACGCACCACAACGAAGTCGATGAGCCCGGGGGCGGCGAGGGGCGAGGCGATGCCGGGTAGTAGTCGAGTGGGACGCAGATTCACGTAGTGATCGAGCGCGAAGCGAAGGCGAAGCAGGAGCCCGTGCTCGATCAGTCCGCCAGCGAGGCGTGCATCCCGTGGATCTCCGCCGACGGCACCGAGCAGAATGGCGTCGTGCCTCTTGAGCGCGTCAAGCCCCGCATCGCTCAGGATCTCGCCCGTGGCGAGATAGTGCGAGGCACCGAAAGGAAAAAGAGTGGTCGTAAGTGCGACATCGGTTGGTATCACCGCTTCGAGCACTTTGACCGCTTCGGCTATGACCTCAGGCCCGATTCCGTCACCGGGGATGAGCGCGAGTGCGATGGTGCGGGGCATGGGATGACTCCTCGGTGCAATCGAGATGGCGGGCGGACACGCAGAGCGGCGACTGCGCTTTCGGGCCAGTTCCCAGCGTACCGGCAGGAGATTGTCGTGAATCTTGGCCCCCTTTCAGGGGGCAGACGGCTACCATAGAGCGCGGACACTGGACGTGTGAGTCATTCCCTTGGCCCACGTTCACTCCATCAAGGCAGCACTGGAAGGACTCTTCATGGGTATCGGTACAGGCATTTTTCTTTTCGTCGTTGGCGCAATCGTGGCGTTCGCCCTCAGCCTCACTGTTCCGGGGGTAGACCTGCATCTCGTCGGATACCTTCTCATGGGAGCTGGTGTGGTCGTTTTTCTGATCTCGATCATCATGGTCACGCGCAAGCGGTCGACGGTTTCGACGACTCGCACGGCGGTGGATGCCGCGGGGACAGAGAAGACCACCAGTCAGGAAACTCGGGGCGACATCATCTAGTCCCCTCACGAACCGACGCGCTCCCCTCCGATTCGGGTTCGGAAGGGGGCGCGTCATCGTTATCGGGCGCGCTGCTGGAGCCGGTCGGCCG
>JAYTTG010000003.1:0-10969 GCA_043745175.1 Microbacteriaceae bacterium | reverse complement strand
GCCCCGATCACGGCCTGTGGGTTACCGGCGGGAATGGCCGCAATCGCCTTCAGGTCGATGTTCGGCAGCGCGAGCACGATGTAAACGACGGTGAGCACCCCCGTGATCACTGTGATCCATACCTGCAGTTTCATGATCAGGTCGAAACCGACGACGCCAGCCCCGACGATGAGTGCCGCCACCACGATGAGAGCCACGATCTTCGTGGCAATCCCGCCATCCCACCCGAGTTCGGTGAAAACAGTGGATGTCGCGAGCACGGCCAACGCGGTGAGCGCGGTTTCCCAGCCCACCGTGAGCACCCAGGACAGCACGGCGGGCACACGATTGCCCCGAACGCCGAAGGTCGCTCGGCTCAACACCATCGTCGGCGCGGAGCCGCGCTTTCCGGCGAGAGCAATGATGCCGCAGAGTAGGAACGATATGACAATGCCGATCACTCCGACGAGCGTGGCCTGCCAGAACGAGATGCCGAATCCGAGCACGAATGCGCCGTAGCCGATACCGAGCACCGAGACATTCGCCCCGAACCATGGCCAAAACAGGCTAGAGGCTTTGCCCCTCCGTTGCGACTCATGAATCGTGTTGATGCCGTTGAGTTCGATACCGCGGACGTCTCGGGTATCGCGGGGGGTATCAGTCTTGCTCACGGAATTCCTCCTGGTGTTCATTGCGGTCCTATAAAGCACCTGTTCAGACCTGTTCAGTTTATCAGCATACGCCCGCGACACTGACGACAGGCTGCCAATGCGTCGCTACTCTTGAGGGGTGACGATGCCAGGGGCTCCCGCAGTTCGACTGCGGCCGACCAACGTGCTTCGCTTCGCCCTCGAGCTCTTCGCGCTTTTTTCCCTCGGGTTCTGGGGCTATCTGGCCTGGCCATTCCCATGGCCCGGACTACTCTTCCTCGTCGGGGCCCCCACCTTCGCCGCCGTCGTCTGGGCCCTGTTCCGCTCGCCGAAGGCGGTCTTTCCGCTCGATGTCGTCGGTCGGAGTCTCGTGGAGATCTTCGTGATGGGCGCCGCCGTCGCGGTCTGGTTCATGATCGGCTACCCCGTCGTCGGCGTCACCTTCGGCATCCTCGCGGCGATCAGTGGCGTACTCAACGGTCGCGCGGAGATCGCCTCCGACGCAACAGCACGGGCACGGCCACAGGAGGCACCAGAACAATGACCACACTCTTTCACGGGGCGCGCAAGCTCGACGCGCACGGCCAGATCGACGATTTCTGGATGCTCGTACGCGGCGACACCATCGAATCGGTCGGTTCGGGAACTCCGCATCCCGACGCTGATCATCGCGTGGACGTGGACGGACATTGGTTCGTCCCCGGTTTCGTGGACCTCCACTCCCACGGCGGCGGCGGACACTCCTTCGACGACGGCGGGGAAGAGATCTCCGCAGCACTCTCAGCGCACCGCGCGCACGGCACCACCCGCTCCGTCATCAGCCTCGTGGCCAACCCGGTCGCCCAGTTGCGGGAGAGCCTCGGCGTGATCGCAGAACTCGTCGCTTCCGACCCGCTCGTGCTCGGCTCACACCTCGAGGGCCCCTTTCTCTCCTCGGACCGTCGCGGGGCCCACAACCCGCAATTTCTTCTCGACCCGCTGCCCTGGGCGGTCGAAGAGCTGCTTGGCGCGGCCGGCGGCACCCTGCGGCAGATCACGATCGCCCCCGAGCGGGAGGGGGCACTCGAAGCCATCGACGTGCTGGTGGAGAACGGCGTAACCGTAGCAATCGGCCACACCAATGCTGGGGCCGACCTCGCCCGCGAGGCGTTCGACCGCGGCGCGCGCCTGCTCACCCATGTGTTCAACGCCATGCCGGGCATTCATCATCGGGCGCCCGGCCCGATCATCACCGCGTTCGAAGATGAGCGGGTCACTCTCGAGTTGATCCTCGACGGGCTCCATGTGCATCCGGATGTCGCGGCCCTCGTGTTCCGTTCCGCACCGGGCCGTGTGGCTCTCGTGACCGACGCGATGGCCGCCGCGGCTTCGGACGACGGTGACTACCGTCTCGGCTCCCTCAATGTGACCGTGCGCGATGGGCTCGCCGTGCTCTCCGGTACCTCGACGATCGCGGGCTCCACTCTCACTCAGGACGCCGCGCTGCGCTGCGCCATCGAATCGGCGGGTGTCTCGCCGAAGGATGCCGTCAGGGCCCTGACGACGACACCCGCGACCGCCCTCGGCTACGGGCACCGCTTTGGCTATCTTGCGCCGGGTTATGCTGCCGATGCGGTGTTACTCGACCACCGGTGGGGGGTCACCGAGGTCTGGGCCGCCGGCGTGAAACAGTAGGGACCTACAGTCCCTCCCAGTCTGGCTTGTTCGCCCAGGCGTACAGGTAGTAGTCGATGCTGGCGAGGGCGGATGCCGCGGCCTGGTCGACGATCACGGTGACATGTGGGTGCAGCTGGATCGCAGACCCCGGCGCACTCGCGGTCACCGGCCCCTCGACCGCAGCCGCGATCGCCGCAGCTTTGCCCGCCCCGAACGCGAGCAACACCAGATGTCGCGCCCGGCGGATGGTGCCGAGCCCCTGCGTGATGCAGTTCACGGGTACCTCCTCGACCGAAGCGAAGAACCGCGCGTTATCGTGGCGGGTTTGCTGTGTCAGTGTCTTGACACGAGTGAGAGATTCGAATGAAGACCCCGGTTCGTTGAAGCCGATATGTCCGTCTGTGCCGATACCGAGCACCTGAAGGTCCACTCCTCCCGCCGCACGGATCGCCCGCTCGTAGTCCGCACCGGCGGTCTCGATCGGCCCCAGATGCCCGGGCACAGCCACCAGCGATGCGTCGAGCCCGAGCGGCTCGATGACTTCCCGGGTGATGACCGCCCGGTAGCTCTCGGGATGCCCTTCCGGGAGCCCCACGTATTCATCGAGCGCGAAGCCGCGCACGGTGGAGAGATCCGCCGTGCGCGCGGCAAGAGCTCGCCAAAGCCCGAGCGGAGTCGATCCGGTCGCCAAGCCGAGCACCGCGTCCGGCTTCTTCGTCACGAGCGCGAGAATGGCATCTGCCGCCAGCTCGCCGGCCGCCTCCGTGCCGTCCACAATCACGATCTCAGCCATCAGTCGGTGCCCTTCGTTGTTATGATCCCCGGTCGGGGGCCGGCGCCCTCGAGTGCCGCCCCGATGGCCGACACGGAACTCCCCGGTGGAACCAATCGCACGCGCTCGGAGAGTCGAAGTGATGCAAGAAACGGCGAGCTCGCCGACCAACCGTCGAGCGCAGCGCGCACTCCCGCGATCAGGGGTTCGCCGAGGGAGCTGATGCCGCCGCCAATCACGACGGTCTCCACGTCCACACTCAGCACGAGCACCCGCACGGCGGAGGCAACATTCGCAAGGAACCGCTGCCGCACCTCGATTGCGAGAAGCTCTCCGGCCGCCGCTGCCTCGAAGAGTGCGTGAACGGGCGAGGCTGCGTCGGTCGGCCACTGCCGCGAAACAGCGGATCCGGAGGCAACCATCTCGAGGCATCCGCGCTGGCCACACTGGCAGAGTGGGCCATCCGGATCGACCGGGATGTGCCCGATCTCCCCCGCCGTGCCACGCGCCCCCCGCCACAGTCGGCCGTCGAGCACGAGGCCTGCGGCAAGGCCAGTACCCAGATTGAGATACGCCATGGATGCTGTGGGCGGCAGCGCGAGCAAGTGAAATGCCCCGAGGGCTGCGGCGTTCACGTCGTTCGCGACGCGCACCCGAACTCCGAGTACACGCGCGAGTTCCTCGCCGAGTTCAAGCTCGTCCACGCCGAGGTTGACCGCGTGTGAGACCCGCCCGCTGGCGCTGTCGACAGCTCCTGGCACCCCGACACCCACGGATTCGAATGCGCCGACAGGCACCCGCAGAGCGCTGGCAAGGGCGCTCACGACCCTCACGGTCGTGTCGATTACCGAAGCCGGGCCGAAGCCGGTCAACACCGTCACCCGGTGCAGGACCGCGCCCGTTTCGTCGATGGCAACGGCATCCGTCTTGGTGCCTCCGACATCCACTCCGACTCTCATGACCGTGCCTGCTCTTCCAGCCAGTCGAGCAGCGCAAGTCCAACGTGCCGCGAGGCTCCGAACGTGGCGATGTCGGCGTAGCGTCGACCATCGCCCGGCCAGCCCATGTCGACGACAATCGTGCTCGGATGTCTCCGACGGGTATCGTCGATGAATGCTCGCACCCACTCTCGCCGATGATTCGCCCTGCCGACGACTACCGGCTGCGTGCCCTCTGGCAGGTCGATGACGTCACCCTCACGCACGATGAGCACCGAGGCCCCCGCTGCTGCAGGACCCCAGGGGGATCCTCCGACGGCGATATTCGCCGCGGTCTCGATCATGACGACGGTGCGCTGCGGCTCGATTGCGAGCCTGGAGACCTCGTAGGCGGCAGTCTCGAAAACGGCGCGAGAGCGGTCAAGCGGGAACACCATTTCCGTCGTATATTCCGGCAGTGGAATGCGGGAGACTTCGTCGGCCAATTCCTGCGCCAGACGGATTACCCGAGCAGAGGCATCAGCAAGTCGGGCCGGGTCCAGCCTGCCGTCATCGAGCGCACGAACGAGCGCCCGCTCAATCTGACCGAGCTGCTCGTCGGAGTTTTCCGTGCCGATGCAAAGCAGGTCACAGCCCGCGATCACCGCACGCACTGCTGCCTCGGGGATTCCGATCTCACCGCTCGCTCCCACCATGTCGAGTGCGTCAGTCACGATCACTCCCTCGAACCCCAGTTGGTCGCGGAGCAGTCCCTGGAGCACGATGGACGAGAAAGTCGCAGGAAAGACCGGGTCCAGCAGGGGCACGCTGATATGCGAGGTCATAATCGTCCGCACGCCCGCGGCGACAGCGGCCACGAACGGCACGAGCTCGCGTCCGCGCAACTGGTCGAGCGACCGAGTGATCACTGGCAGGTCGAGATGAGAATCGAGGGCGGTATCGCCGTGCCCGGGGAAGTGTTTTGCACTGCCCCCGATACCCGTCGACTGAAGTCCCCGCACCCACGCCGCACTGTGGCGTGCGACGAGCTCAGGATCGGTACCGAAGCTGCGCACCCCGATCACCGGGTTGTCCGGGTTGGAATTGATGTCGACATCCGGAGCGAAATCGAGAGTGCAGCCCGCCCCACGGAGCTCCCAGCCCACAGCGGTCGCCACCGCCGCGGTGTATTCCTCATCGTCGATGAGTCCGAGAATCGCATTGCCCGGATACGGCGAACCGAGACGGTCATGAAGCCGCGTGACATCGCCGCCTTCTTCGTCGATGGCAATGATCGCGCGGGGATTCGCCGCGTGGATCGAGGCGGTGAGCGTGCGGAGTTGCGCGGGGGAGACGATATTCTGCCCGAACAGGCACACTCCGGCGAGACCGTCGCGGAGACGCGCCGCGAGCCAATCGGGCAGGGTGGTTCCCGCGAAGCCAGGAAGCAGGATGGCGCCGAGAGAGTTGACCATAACGGTTTCGAGCACCGGGGTTCCTTTCTGCGATGTATTTGTTAGTGGAGCTTACTAACTCGGACGGCTCACGCGAAAGGTCAGGAGACACCCAGCCGGGCCGAGATCACCATCACCGCGGCACCGCGCAGCACGATGTCATCCCCCAGGGTCGTCAGGCGCAATGTCAGGTCTCCATGAAACGGGGCCATCGTGCGACTACGGATCGTTTCGAGAGTCGCGTCGACGAACAGACCTCCGAGTATCTGTTCCGGACCGCTCAGCACCACCTCGCCAAGGTTGAGTGCGCCGACAATCGGAGCGAGTGCGATGCCAAGGCGGCCGGCCGCCTCGCGTAACACGTCATCGCGGACCGCCGCGGAAGGAGCATCCAACAGCTTCGCTTCAAGCCTTGGCACGGCGATCCAGGTCTCGAGACAGCCCTGTTTGCCACAACTGCACCGCTCGCCCCCGTCGGTGCCGACAACGACGTGACCGATCTCGCCCGCGGCGAAACGGCTGCCGTGAAGCGGGCCGCCGCCAAGCAGCAGTCCAGCGCCGACGCCCCGGCCGATTCGCACGAGCATCACGTCCTCCCGGGCGCCGCCGAAGCTGTGTTCCGCGAGAACGGCCGCATTCGCATCGTTCGCGACGACCACCGGCACCCCGAACCGCTCGAAGAGTGAGGCCTGAAGCGGCACATCGGTCCACTCGAGATTCGGCGCGGTCACCACGAGCCCGGCGAGATCCACGATGCCCGGCGACCCCACCCCGATGCCGAGTAGAGGCGCCGAGACGAGAGCCAACAAATGCTCCGTAAGAGCGACGACCGTGTCGAGCGCGGCCTGCCCCGTGATCCCCGCGAGAGGCAGCTCCGCTCGCCGCACGACGTTACCGCGGAGGTCGAGCACTGCACCACGGAACACCGCGAAGTCGCTGAGATCGACGCCGACGACCTGAAACGAGGAGTGGTCGATCTCGAGCAGGATCGCCGGCTTGCCTGGTCGGGCACCCCCACGCTGCCCAGTCTCCACGAGCAGCCCCTCGGCCATGAGCTCGGAGACGAGCTCCGAGACCGTGACGCGGGTGAGTCCGGTGCTGCGTGCGACATCCGCTCGACTCCGCTGTCCGGTCGTGAAGAGCGTTTGCAGAACCAGGGCTCGATTATGGCCGCGTGCATGCTCTGGCAACACCTTGGCACTCGGCCGCAAGGCCCGCCCGGAGGCCGCTGTGGTGCGCTGGGAAAGGAACGAAACGCGCGCGCGCGACGACTCCGTGCCGTCCACCCGCTGCGTCATGTTTGTTAGTAAAGCCTACGAAGGGGGGTGCTGCAACACACCCCCCTTCGATGGAGCGGCTAGAAGATGACCACGTAGCGCTTCGTCGGGCTCGTCGAGCCTGCCACGGTCTCGGAGGTCGGCACGAAACTCGCTCGTACCGTGTAGACGCCACTGCCCTTCTTCGGGAGCGGATAGGTCACCACACCCGACGATCCGGCCGCCACCGCCACCTCGGTGAGGGATCTCCCGTTGAGAGTAATCACGACCTTGCCCGCCGGCAGTGTTGTCGTGCCCGAGGTGACCTTCACGGTGGCTGTGGTCTGCTGCCAGGAGAACAGCGCAGAGCGGCTGAGCGAGAGGCTCGTCGCCGAGGCGAACTTCACCGTGACGGCCGCCGAGGTGGCCGTGCCCGGGGGGAGCTTACCCTTCGTGGCGGTGACCACCACCGTGAGAGCTTTGCCCTGGTCGGCTGTGGCCACGCGATAATTCGCCCGCGTGGCTCCGGGGATGTCCACTCCGTTAGCCTGCCATCGGTAGCCGAAGTGCAGCCCCGCGACATCCCACGTTCCAGGTGTCGCAGTGAGAGGCTGGCCGACCTCCGGCGTGCCGGTGATGGCCGGCGCCACGGTGTTGAGCGGGGTGCCCGGCTTCACATCGGCTTGTGTCACCACATTGACGACAGTGTCGGCACCGGTATCACCGTAGTTCACGAGCCCGAGATAGTTCGAGTATGCCGAAAGGCCCGCCCATGCCGCCGTGTAGGTGGCTGGCACACCCTGCTTGCCAGGCAGCACCGGAGGGGTGAGGGTGAGCAGAGCTCCCCCGTTCACCACCGAGTAGGTTCGCAGGTCGAATGTGGTGGGCGCGGGGGCCGCGTAGACGGCGACTGTGACCAGGTATCTTCCCGCATCCGGGGCGAGCAGGTTCACGCGCTCGTCGGCCGAGCCGGTCGTCGACTGGAAGGCCGCGACCGGTGTACCCGCGGCATCCAGCTGGTAGACCACGAGGTCGAGGTCTGCTGTGTTGTCGGTCGTGTCGAGATCGAAACGTGCGTATTGCGCGCCCGCGGGTACCTCGACCGTGTAGTCGAAGGTGTCACCTTCGGCACTCGATCCCGAGTGGTCGACTACTCCGCCCGGTGTCGGATCGGGCTGCAATCTTCCCGCGGTGAGACCCGTTGTGGTGAGTGGGATGTCGCCATCCCCACCCGGCGTCACGGTGATATCCACCGATCCGTAGGTTCCGGTGCCGCTCGCGGCGGCCGGAGCCACGATCGTTACCGGCTTCACCGCAATGGGACTTCGCACGGCGGTCGTGCCGCTCGTCCAGGTGAGTGAACCCGTCGTGAAGGCGTCAAGCGGAGCGGTGGTGCGAGTGAACGTGACCGTAAAGCTCTTGGACTCGCCCGCCGCATCGAAGGTGAGGGTCGACGGCGAGACGACCGCGTCTATTCCCGACACCTTCGCCGCAGCGGTGAAGGTTCCCGCCCGGGTCGATGTGACCGTGCGGGTGACGGACTGCGACCCGGTGAGCGAACCGATAGCGATGGACGCGAGGTTGAGGTTGCTCGGGTCTATCGGTGCGACTCCGACGTCGTAGCCGATGCCCTGGATGTAGCCGTTCCAGTCGTCGAGACCGTTGAGGTAGAGCAGTCCCGGCGCGAAGTACTTTGTCGGATCAACGTGCCCGGCACCCTGGGTGAAGGGATCCGTCACGGCCGCGCCCGCGCCATTCTTCGTGTCGTAGGCGGTGGTCATCATGGCCGACTTGATCTCCGCCGGCGAGGCGGTGGGATGCACGCCGAGATAGAGCAGGCCGAGACCGGAGATGTGCGGTGCGGCCATCGAGGTTCCGGAGAGGAACTGGAAGGTCGGATCCGCTCCCGCGGCATTCGCGCCATCGGCGATGATCGCGACGCCCGGAGCCGAGATGTCGGGTTTGAGGATGTCGCTGCCGTCGGCGAGCACCGGGCCGCGAGACGAGAAACCTGCTACCACCGGCGCGGGCGGTGTGTCTCCCGCGGTGTTATCCGGAGTAAAGCTAGCAGTCGCACCGGCCGCAGCCGCATATGCAAGAACCTTGGCGTGATACTGCGCATCAAGATGGATCGTCGGCACGGCGTGCGGGTCGAGGTCGATCGATCCGGGCACCACGTTCACCAGAACCATTCCGATTCCGCCGGCGCGCTTCACCTCAGCGGATTTGTCCGCCCGGGCGTTCGAGCCACGCTCACACACCACGATCTTGCCGGCTGCCTTCGCCGGGTCGAGCGAGTTTGCGAAACAGAGATTCGGGCTCGTGCCACCAGTGAGGGCGACACTCGCCGCGGTCACCAGCGAACCGGTGAGCGGAGTCGCTCCGGCGGCGCGGTCGACGGTGACGGATGCCCCACCGAACTTGCTTCCGTCCCCGAGGGTGACGGTCGCTTCGTAGCTCGGAATGGTGCTTGCGGCGACGGTGGTGATCCAGGGCGACGCGTTGTCGAGAGTGGATGCCCCAGGGCCGGAGTTGCCCGCCGAGGCGGAGACGAAGATGCCGGCCGCGGCCGCGCCGAGGAAGGCCTGGTCGGTGGGAGAGACCGTGGTCTGAGCCGCACCCCCGCCGATCGAGTAGTTGATCACGTCGACGCCGTCGGAGACCGCCTGGTCGATGCCGGCGAGAAGGTCCGAGGTGGCGCAGCCATCATCCGTCCTCGCGGCCGGATCGGGGCCGGACCAGCACACCTTGTAGACGGCGATCTTGGCCGCGGGGGCGACGCCGATGATCGTGCCGTAGCTCGTACCACCGACGGACGCAGGAACCCGCGCGTTGCCGGCCGCGGTGCTCGCGGTGTGCGATCCGTGACCGTCGCCATCACGCGGCGAGACGTACTCTCCGGTGGACGCGGTGCCAAGCTTGCCCGCCCCGAATCCTGCAACGTAGTACCGCGCGCTGATGATCTTGGTAGTGCAGTCGGCTGCCGCGAACTGCTCGCCCGTCTGGCAGACCCCGGTGAAGGTATTGCCATCGGCTTTCACAAAAATGCTTGTCGTTCCGTTGAGGTACGGGGCGGCACCAGCCGAGGTGCCGAGCGGCGAGCCGGCGAAGGAGGGATTTTCCGGGGCGATCCCCGTATCGAGGTCGCCGAGCACGATGCCCTTACCGGCATTGTCAAGACCGCCGATCTTGTCCCACACCCCGCCCGTGCCATCAAGGCCGAGGAAGGAGGTCGAGGGGGTTGCGGTCACCTGCTTGATCTCATCCGGGGCAAGGGAGGCGACCTTCCTGTCGGAGGAGAGCGCGGCGAGCTGCTTCATCGTGAGGGTGGCGGAGAATGCGTTGAGAGCCAAGGTGTATGACTGGTCGATCTTCACAGCCGCGGCGCTCGCGACATCTTTCTGCCGAGTCACCAGGTACCGGGAATAGGTCTGGGCGACCGCTCCCCGGGCATTGAGCTGCTTGCCCGCATCCGGCTTCGTTGCCGCATAACCCTTCACCCCGCCGCGATAGGTCGCGACGGCCGGATCGACCAGGGTGACGATGTAGCGTCCGGGCGTGAAAGTGGTCTGGTGCTGCCCTCTGATGCCGGTGGGAGCGGCCGAGGCGCTCAGTGCGCCTCCCGCCACGAGGGAGGCGGCGACGAGAGTCGCGACGCCGAGGGTCGAGAGAAATTTCCTAGTGCTCACAGAAAGGTCCTTTTCGTGGAAGATGGATCTCTGCCGGGCAGACGGGAACTGCGCACGATGGTTTCAACCTAAAGTTCTACCCCCTTCTCGGGGGTACGTCGTTACCATTCTGTGACGGGAATGTCCCCCGTTCGTCCACAGCGGAAGCAATCGGGGGACACTTCGTCCGTGGCGATACCGCGACCTCCGGTGAGGGGATTGGGAGCAAGCTCGGGGCGTTGTCCGAGGGAGGCTCACTGAGCTGCGGATCGCCGGCATCGCCCCGGTCGAACATGATGCACGAGTGCTCAGTGTGCATGAACGCGTCGCGCTCGCCGATCATGCACGCGCTCGCGCTCGTGATCGAGCTGCACGACTGCCAGATCACCGATTAACGCAGAACGCACGGGCGCCATGCGGCACCCGTGCGTTCGGAAGTCGAGCCGATCAACTAGCCAAGGCGGGCAGCCAGGTTCTTGTCGAGAGTGTCGAGGAACTCCTCCGTGGTCTCCCACTTCTGGTGCGGTCCGACGAGGGCCGCGAGGTCCTTCGTCATGTGGCCGGCCTCGACCGACTTGATGACGACATCCTCGAGGGTCGTGGCGAACTCCTCGAGA
>JAYTTG010000002.1:0-2960 GCA_043745175.1 Microbacteriaceae bacterium | reverse complement strand
TATTGCGTGGTCACGCTCGCGAATCATGTCGGGGATGCCGATCGTGACGCGGTGATCGCGTCCCTCGCCGACCTCCTCGACGAGGTCGTCGAGACCACGGACCTCGATGTTGTATTCCTCGCCCACTTCGGCTCTCTCGACGACTCCCGCATGCGCGGCGACTCGGTCGTACACGAGCGCGTGATGGCTCAGATGGAGTCCAAGCGCGTGATGGCGGCGGTGCCAGCGGATGCCCCGGCCGCGGCCCGCATCGCCCGCTCGGCCTCGCTCGTGATCACCAGTCGTTACCACCCCGCGGTCTTCGCAGTACCGGCCGGAGTCGCGACCATCGGCATCCCGGTCGACGACTACACCACCGTCAAACTCACCGGTGCGCTGCAGAACTTCGGGCAAGACGGCATCCTGCCGGTGAAAGGACTACTCGCCGGCGATGGCCCCGCGCTGCTCGCCCGGGTCTGGGGGGCGCGGGATGTCACGGCCACCGCCGGGCGCACCATCGCCGATTCCCAGCGCGCGGCGACCGCCGCCTGGTGGGACCGCGTCGCAGAGGTTCTGCGCCCAACATCCTGATCCGAGTATTTTCGGCGGCATTGCCCGCTCCTTAAGGTCGACGAGCCATCGTCACCAAACGAGGGAGCCCCCATGTCCACCAGTACCGTGCTGCGCAGCAATTCCCAGCTGAGCGACGCCATCCGGTCGGAGTTCCGCGAACTCCAACTGCACGAGATCCTGCACACGTCACCGAGAGCACTCCTCGGGGTGACCGAAGACGCGGAGAAGGCCCTCGCCAAGCTCGAGATAGTAACGGTGTTTGATCTCGCGACGTCCGCCGCCTTTACGAGCGCGGTGCGCATCCTCGAGGCGGGAACCGACCCGCACTCCGCCTATGCGATCTTCGGCGCACCGACCGCCGACATCGTGCGCGAGACGAAGACGGCAGGCACGAAGGTGGACGAGCTGCAGTTTCTCGGGATCGATGCGCTCGAGGCTGTTCCCGAGGCCGATGCCGCAGTCATCGCGAAGGCGCTGGATGCCGCGAACATCCGCGATCTTGCCCTGTACCAGCCCTTCCGCACGGCGGCCGAGCTGCTCACCACCCTCTACTTTCCCGAGAACACAGCTGACTTCGATCCTGAGAGGCCGACCGACCTGCTGCCGCGCACCGGCGAATATCCCACCGAGCGGGTGCAGTACACGACCCTGCTGATGGACGCGATCGAGCAGAAGCGTGGCCTCCCGCTCGTCGACATGACCGGCCAGGCCTTCACTCCAATCGACCTCGCCAGCCTCGCCGCAGGCGACTCCGGTTTCCAGACCGTGGCATTCGGCGCACTGCTCACTTTCAACCAGTCCTGGTTTGCGCAGGGGGTCACACTCGGACAGCTGCTCCACTCCACGAGCCTCGCCCCCGGGGAGAGCACTCGCATCGCCGTCATCGACTGGTCGCGTCGGAGCCGCGCCGGCGAGACCGAGGTGATCTCAGAGACCGACGACCTCACCAACGACGCCTCACAGAATCGCGCTATCTCAGAAGTCACCAACGCCGTCGCCACCGAGGCGCAGAGCGGCTTCTCGCATGCGAAGACCAACAGCACCTCAACACAGGAGGGGACCTCGTCCGCTGGCGAACTCTCAGCACCGCTCGGCGGTTTGTTTGGCGGCCCAAGCGGATCCATCGGCCACACTTCGTCCAGCGCGACCACCGACGCGTCCGCCGACAGCTACGCGAGCTCCTTCGGGAGAAGGGATGTCTCGAGCTCGATGATGCAGAACGTGAATGATCGCACCCACCAGCACGCGCACTCCTCGCGCAGCCGCCGCGCGTCCGTCGTGAAGGAGGTGTCACAGAGCGAGCACGAAGGCGTTTCAACCCGTGTAATCGCCAACTACAACCACATGCACGCGCTCACCATCCAGTACTACGAGGTCGTGCAGATCTACCGCGTAGAGGTGGCACTCGCTAAGGCCGAGCGGGTCATCTTCATCCCGATCAAGCTGCTCGACTTCGCCGCCGACGACATGATCCGCCGGTTCCGCGGCGCACTCTCGCGCGCCGCCATCAGCTACGAGATACGTGAGGCGCTCGATAATTTGGATGTCGTAGAGGTCCGGCCCGACCGTACGACCCGCTTCACCTCGCTCGATACCGGCATCACCGAGTGGCTGCGTTCGGCCGTCGTCACCGCCACTCGCGTGCAGCCTTTCCTGGCGATCCGCCAGGCCGTCACCCCGGCAGCGGTCGATTCCGCGGCAGCCGGGCCGGCGGCCGCCCCTGTCCTGATCGCCGACTCCGCGGTCATCCGCGTGCGTGCAGCGACCGCCATCCCGATCGTGCAGCGGGTCAATGACCAGCTCTGGTCGGCCGGACAGTCCGCCCGTCTCTCCGGCCTGCTTAACCGCGCCGTGCTACGCCAGGATTCCGCCTCCATCTATCTCCCCACCGACGTCTCGATCGAGGGCGTGCTGGTGGATGCCGGCGGTGCGCCGGTCACCGTGGTCTTCGGCCTGCGAGGCGGGGGCGTCGATACGAGCGTGAGCGCGACCGATCCGCTTCCCCTCACCGATATAACTCGCATTGCGCTCACGGGCTCGAGCCCCGAGCGGGATGCCACGGTACGGGTCACCCTCACAGTCAATCGCAACGGGGTGCGCTTTCCGATCGAACTACCCGCGGTCACGGTGGCCAAGGCACGCACCGCGGAGACTCCGCTCGTGACTGTGGAGCCAGGAGGGGTGAACGCGAACCTCAAGCGGCACCTCGCCGAGAACCGCCTGCACTATAGCCAGGCCGCCCTCCGGTCGCTCGATGCGGCCCAGATCGCACTGCTGCTCGCCGGTCTCGGAGTGGACGTGGATGGCACTGTGGTGCCGGTCGCGCAGGTGATCGATCCCCTGCCCATCCGCTACGTTGGCAACTATCTCGCCTTCACCATGTCGTCGAACGCCGAAAAAGACGGCCT
>JAYTTG010000001.1:0-2961 GCA_043745175.1 Microbacteriaceae bacterium | reverse complement strand
GTTCCGGCTCGAGGGTGAGTGAGCGGGCGAGCGAGGTGCGCATCTTCATACCACCGGAGAGTTCCTTTGGCAGGTTCTTCTCGAAGCCACCGAGGCCGACCAGTTCGATAGCCTCCCGCGCCTTGACTCGGCGTTCCTTCGGCCTTATGCCGGTGAGTTCGGCGAGCAGCTCCACGTTGTCCTGCACAGAACGCCACGGCAGAAGCGTCGCATCCTGGAACACGTAGCCGATGCGCTTCGTGTCGACCTCTGCGGTGCCCTCCGAGGCGGTTTCGAGTCCGGAGGCAATACGCAGCAGAGTGGACTTGCCGCAGCCGGACGGCCCGACCACGGTGACGAACTCACCCCGATTGACGGTGAGATCGATGCCGCTGAGCGCGACGGTTCCGTTGGGAAACTGCATTGCGACACTGCGGAAGTCGAGCAGCGTGCTTGTGGATGCAGCGGAGCGCGACGGTTTCGTGGGAGAAATGGCAGACATGCTCAGCATCACCTCGTTTCGGCTAAGGAGGGGGTGGAAGGATTGGGCGAGGAGAGCGGTGACGCGATGTCATAGGTCACGGTACTCTGAGCGACCAGGCGGCCCGCGTGGATGACAAAACGATCGGCGGAAGCGTTGGCGATGACATCCGAGAGGGTGCTACCGCGCACGGCAAGGAGTTCGGAAGCCGCCCCGACATGCACGCCAGCGATGGGTAGCGACATCACCGAACGCGCTCCGGAGCTCACAGCGGCGTAGGCCTCGTCGAGAGTGAGGTGACCGGCCGAAACAAGCAGCGACGCGGTCTCGAGCGCATCGCTCCGGCCGACCGGATTGAAGGGATCGCGTACGTTGTCGGCGCCGGCGCCGACCCGTACTCCGGCATCCAGCAGCGCGCGCAGCGCCGTGAGCCCACGGGGGGTGCCCACCGGGTGCTGCCACCCCTGCAGGTAGAGGTTGGTGATCGGCAGCGAGATGATTCCGAGATCACTCGCGAGCACCTCGGAAATTACGGAGGCGAGCTCGGCCGGTTCGAGAGTGCCGAGTCGCACACAATGACCCGCGGATGCCGGCACGGTCCAGTCGCGCACCAGTCGGGCGTATTCCCCGAGCGTCGGTGCACCGGTGAGGCTCTCGTCGGTGTGGATGTCGGCCCCGACACCGTGGCGCTCGGCGATGCCGATGAGGCGCCGCAGGTCGGCGATCGGATCCTCGCTGAGGTGGGGTGCGCCGCCCACCAGATCGACCCCCAGCTCGAGCGCCTCGACCACCTGTTCGCTCGGCACGAATGGGCCAGCGAGAGCGACGAGTTCGATGTCCATCAGTTCACTCAGCTCCTCGCGCACGCGCACCAGGGCGCGAACGCCGCGCATCGGGTCGTCGCCCACCAGCAGGTCCACGTGAGTGCGCACCGCGGTCGTGCCCTGTCGCAGCAGCAGCAGGGCGGCGTGGCGTGCCCGGTCCGTGATGCTCTCGACGGTCATCACCGCGGAGTAGTCGCGCCACGACTCAATCGCCAGGTCGAGGTTACCCATCGGCGGACCGATGAGGTCCCAGGACAGGGCCTTGTCGAGATGCGCGTGTGGTTCGGCCGGAGCGGTGAGCAGCAAGAAATTCGCCAGGTCAAGGCTGGTGCCGTCGCTTCGTTCTCCGAGATACCCCGCCGGGAACACCCCGCTCACGACCGGGCCGTCGAGGGTGACATCCACGTGCGATCCATCCGCAAGCGTCGCGTTAGTCAGCTGGGACAGCCGGCGGGGCAGGGATGACACGGTGCGGCACCTTCCTCGAGCTGCTGGAGTGAGCCACCATCGCACCGATGAGGTGGTCGCTCGCAAAATATGGATATTGTCAACATCATTGAATTTAGACATGCCCCGTTTCCGACAGGTAACGGCATTGTTTCCCTGCATTGCGCCGGGTTCCGTCGCACATCTTGACCGCCACCGTGCTGCAAAGTGGCTAGCGCTCGGGCCGTGAGCAGGAAACTTTCGCTGCCGCCGATAACACGAACGTCTGCGGGGCTGAAATATCGCGCCCGTAGTCGCCGATCGTGCAAAGTTCGACTCTTCACGATAGACCAGCCAGCGGTGAGCGCCGACCCGTATCATCCGTTTCTCAGCCAGCGTGACTACCGGGCGAAGGCCGATAATGTCGCCGCTGGACCGCGCCAGTATTCGCTGCCTCCCTCCGCACCAGTTCCCGTGCCGTCTTCGTCGACGGATGCCTCGACCTGGCGCATCGTGGTGTTGCGTGAGCCGGCCGGCCGGGCCGGATCGCTGTGGCTCCACGACTCGCTCACGGCGGGTGGCACGATCCGGGTGCGAGGACCGCGCAACCACTTCGAATTCGCACCATGGGTCACAGCCAACTGCGACGCCCGCAACAGCCCCGTCGCCCGACTCCTTCGCGACGTCGGCATGAGGAAGGAGTCGAGCCAGGTAGACGGTGAATTCTTCACAGACGAGTGGATCACCCTTGACGGATACGCCATCCTCCAAGCAGAACACGCCGCCCAAAGTAGAGGCGCGGCCCACTTGTGAAGTGGGACCGCTCCGAAATACTCGCTGAGGGGTCGGCTTTTATGCCGACCTCAGCAGAGCGACGGGTGATGACCCGGTCAGTAGGGTTACGTGGATGAGCGTTCTCCATGACATCGACAAAGCGACTGCCCTCGCGGTACACCGCGAAGGAATCCTGCTGTGACCGCCGCCTGGCCCGTCACTGACGGTGTCTTCTCGCTCGGTGACCTCGGCGTCGAACTTGGCGGAACGATTCAGGATGCGCAACTGACGTGGCAGGCGCACGGAACGTTGAATGATGAGCGCGACAATGTGATCGTGTACCCGTGTAGCTACACCGCCACGCACGACGACCTGGCCTGGCTGATCGGTCCCGACGGTGTCCTCGACCCGACCGAGTGGTTCATCATCGTGCCCGATATGTTCTCGAACGGGTTCTCGTCGAGCCCGTCGAACACC